>CAZNQN010000186.1:0-5577 GCA_964574925.1 uncultured Phycisphaeraceae bacterium
GCGCTGGAGCCTGCGGGGACGGTCTGTCGCGCCTCGACGGGCGCCTGCGACCCGGAGGAGACCTGCGATGGGGTGAGTGTGTCGTGCCCGGCGGATGTGATCTCTCCGGCGGGGACAGTCTGTCGAGCTTCGACGGGGCTTTGCGATCCGCAGGAGGTCTGCGACGGCGTCAGCGGCGCATGCCCGGCGGACACGCTGGAAGCGGCCGGCACGGTCTGCCGCGCGTCGACCGGTCCATGCGACCCGGCGGAGGTGTGTGACGGTGTGAGCGGTTCTTGCCCGGCGGATGCACTCGAACCGGCGGGGACGGTGTGTCGCGCCTCGGCCGGGGCGTGCGATCCGGCGGAGGTTTGCGACGGCGTCAGTGCCGGTTGTCCTGCGGATGCCCTCGAACCCGCGGGCACGGTCTGTCGCGCCTCGACGGGTGAATGCGATCCGCAGGAAGTCTGCGACGGTGCAACCCCGACGTGTCCAGCCGACTCGTTCGTTCCGGATGGAACCACCTGTACGGATGACGGACTGGGTTGCACGAACGATTTCTGTCAGGCGGGGGTGTGTACGCACCCGATTCAGCCGGCGGGGATCGTGTGTCGTCCCTCGGCCGGCGAATGCGACGTGGCGGAGACCTGCGACGGCGTGAGCACCACGTGCCCGGCCGACGGATTCGTCGCGGACGGCACGGCGTGTACGGATGACGGCAACGCCTGCACGTCGGATACGTGCCAGACGGGTGCCTGCACACACACGGATACCACGCCGGCGGGACAGTGTTGCGATCCGGGCACCGGTGGGCTGACGCAGATCGACGACGGCGATCCGTGCACGCTGGATACCTGCGACACGGCGACCGGCAACGTCTCGCACACGCCGGGCGGAACGGTGGACGTCAACCTCAAGGTCGAGGCGCTCAGCAACGCGGTCACGCGGAACGTCTCGTTCGACATCACCACGTGCGGCGGTACGGTGGATTCGCGCACGGTTCCGGTTTCGTTCAACAGCTTCGGCATCGGGGCCGTTTCGCTGGCGAACGTGGATGCGGCGGCGGCGTGGATCAGCGTCCGGGAGGGGCACACGTTGCGGCGGCTGGCGTCGCTGACATTCAGCGCGTGCAGCGCGGCGGTGGACCTTTCGGGAGCCAACCTGCTGACAACGGGTGACCTTCAGACGGCCGTGGTGCCGCAGGACAACCTGGTGGACATCACGGACTTCTCGATCCTGGCGACGAACTGGAACCAGGCGATCGATCCGACGCTGAGCACGGGGGCGGACGTCAACGGCGACGGGTTGCAGGATGCCCTCGACTTCTCGGCGTTTACGGCGAACTTCTTCGTCGTGGGTGACCCGATCGACAGTTGTCCGGCGCCCGTGGTCGGCAAACCGGGCGGACGCACGGTCCAGCCGGGGCCGCAGACGACGGACGGCGGACTTCGCGCGATGAAGGCGAGCGTCCCGGTCAGCTCGTTGCGTTCGATGATCCCGCAGGTGGACAAGGCCGATCTGAACGGCGACGGGGTGATCGACACGACCGACATCCGGTTGTTCGCCCGTCAGCACCAGCTCGATCTGCCCGCGGAGTTTCAGCAGCGCGTGGACCGGATCAAGAGCGGCAAGGGGCGGCGGACGTCCCGTCGGTAACGAAACGGAAGGGAACCGGGAACGCCGTTGACCGCTGCGGTCCGCCGGCGGCGCGGAGCGTGCAGGCGGTGGGCGGCCGACCGGATGAACGAATGGGGGACGGAACCGCAACAAAACGATCGATTCCGACCGGGAGGACGAATGGGGAAGGTCGGAAGCGATTCCACGAGGGGCGGCGCCGGAGTGATGCGGATGAGACGGGGGGGAATCGGTCCGAGATGGGTTTGCGCGTGGCTCCTGGGCGCGGTGCTGCCTCAGGGGGTCCGGGCGGCCGTGAACCTTGAACTCCGTCCGCGGACAGCCTCGGTACCCGTAACCGGTACGGTGGAGATCGATCTCTTCGCCGTCTCGGAGACAGGAGAAGCGTTTACGACCATGGACGTGGTGCTGACCTGGGATAGCGAACGGATGCGGCTCGCCGAGGCCGTCGACAGCGGCCCGACGGGTTGGTTCGTGTTCGGCCTGTTACCGGACAGCCAGCGGGACGGTCTGAACGATTCGCTGTCCGACGGGGACGCGTTCTTCCAGGCCGCGGCGTTGGTCCCGCCGACGGCGACGCCCGACGGATTGCTGATCGCCACCTTCCGCTTCGAAGCGCTGCGCACGCCCGATCCGTCCGTGGAGGTCCGCATTGTCCCCCAGTTGGGCCAGACGTCGCGGACGCAGGTGCTCCAGTCCGGGGCGGTGGACGTGACGGGGGCGATGGGCACGGCGTCCGTGGCGGTGACGGCGGAGGCGTTCCTCGCCGCTGAAGAGAGTTTCGTCGTCACGGGTCGGGAAGGACAGGTCGTCGTCACCGGCGACATCGACGGCGTGGAGGCGTTCGGCGTGACCATCGTCGTAGAACTGTCGCCGCAACCGGGCGCGACGGGGTCAGCCACGTTTACCGAGGCGCCGCCGGTGGACATCACTGTGCTGGGCAACCCGTGGGACGGGATCGGCAACGTCAGTCCGTTCGATACGGACCTGAGCGGGAGCCTTTCGCTCAACGGATTGATTCTCGATAACGCGACGTTCGTGCCCGCGCCGGTGACGTTTTCGGGAGAGTTGGGCGGGTTTCCGGTCACGACGTCGGCGGACGCGCTGGGGGATTGGAACGTCCGCCTCTGCACCGGCGATTGCACGGGCGACGCGGCGATCTCGTTATGGGAGTCGGTGCCCGTTCCCGTGAAGACGGGTCTGACGAATTCCGTCCTGCACGTGGTGGATGCGGGTGACGGGGATGCGTCACGGACGATCGACCTGGTCGATTTCGCCCGTTTGCAGCGGTGTTTTTCGGACGCCGGGTTCGCGTTCGATCCGAATCCGGCGATGCGGTGTCACGTGATGGACTTCGATGGGGACGGCGACGTGGATCTGGGGGATTACCGGAGCTTTCAGCAGGTCATGGGAGGAGTCGGCCCCTAGAATGGATGTGGGTTTGATGGCCCGGCCGGAGGGGAACGCCGCGCTCGCAGGAGGGGGCGGTTCCACCAGCGGCAGCGGGCGGTGTCGGGAAGCGGAATGAAGCACCGTACGGGAAAGAGGACAGCGTGGTTGTGGGGGGCTTGCCTGGCTCTGGCGTGGGGGAATGCCTCCGCCTGGGCGCTGAATGATCTCGTGCTGACGGCGGGATCGTCCACGGTCGTCCCCGGCGATACGCTGCTGGTGACGCTGGACGTGGCCAACCTGACGGCGCCGATCAACGGCGTGCAGGTGCTGGTCCGCTACGACCCGACGATCCTCTCCCTTCAGGGGGTGACGCCGACGAACCTGGGACTCACCCCGCCCGCGGAAGGATGGGTGCAGGTCGACTTTTCCGATCTGGCGGGTGACGTGACCTTCGCGGCCGTGGTCAACGGCGGGTCCGTCGCCGCCAACGATACCATCGCGACATTCACCTTCGCGGTCGTGGGAGAGGGGACGACGTCGGTGACGTTCCGGCCGGATACGCCGCCGTTTCTGACCAAGATCACCACCGCCGCCGACAACCAGTCGGTGGTTCCGAACAAGATCGATTCGGTCGCCATCACATCGGCCTGCGACGACGGGCTGTTCTGCAACGGGCAGGAAACGATCGTGGGCGGCGTCTGCCAGCCCGGCACGCCGCCGGACTGCTCGGCGCTGACGGACCAGTGCAACGTGGGCGTTTGCAACGAGACGCTCGATACGTGCGAGGCGCAGCCCACCAACGAGGGACTGGCATGTGACGACGGCGACCTGTGTACGACGGGCGACGTCTGCACGGCGGGCGTCTGTGCGGGAACGGCGGTGGACTGCTCGGCGTTGACCGATGCCTGCAACGTGGGCACCTGCAATCCGGCGACGGGTATCTGTGAAGCGGTTCCGGCCAACGAGGGACTTTCCTGCGACGACGGGATCTTCTGCAACGGGACGGAAACCTGCTCCGCGGGAACGTGCGTCTCCAGCGGCGATCCGTGTGCGCCGCTGTTTTGCGACGAGACGACGAGAACGTGCACGGCGCCGATCCACATCACGGCCCTGGAGGTCTTCTACGCCGGGCGGTTCGCCGATGCGGCCGATCCGACGAAGTTCTTCCTGGCGACGGGGGCGACGGCCACCCTCGACAATGTGACCAATTACACGCACGGCATCACCGGCATCCGCGTCACCTTCGACAACGTGGTCACGTTCGCCACGACGCCGATCGATGCGCTGACGTTCGAGTGGACGACAGGCACCGGGACCACCTTCTCGGCGGTCACCGGCGTGGCGACGGCGGTGACCGCGACGGCGCAGACCGTCGGCGGCGTGACGGTCCTCGACATCGTGATCGCCGACGATCACGTCCGCCGGCGATGGTTGAAGGTGACGCTCGATGCGACGCAGGTCACCGTCAACGGCGTGATGCTCGATGGCGAACTGGCGGGCAATCCGGTGACGCTGCCCAGCGGCGACGGGACGCCGGGCGGCAACGCCGTGTTCTATCTCGGAAACGTGTCCGGCGACGTGAATGCCGATCGCAAGACACTTCTTCAGGATGTCGGGTTGATTCGGGCGGCCGTCAATCCGTTCGTGACGGTCCCCATCACCGACATCAACGACGTGAACAAGGACGGGAAGGTGCTGCTCAGCGACGTGGGCGAGGCGCGATTGGACGTCAATCCGTTCTTCGTCCTGCCGCTGATTACACCGTAACGATTCAGGATCGACGGGAGTGGGAAACGGCTTGTTCCATCGAGGGGAAAACGGGCTCGGCGGCGATCGGTCGATGCGATCATCGGCGCCGGCGCTGGCGCGGATGCTGCGGCGATCGGGAGGGCTGTTCATCGTTGCGGTGCTGCTGGCGGCAGGTCCGCTCCAGGCGGCCGAGCTGTCCGTCACCAGCATTTCCCTGACGCCGGGCGGCACGGGGACGGTCGTGGTGGCCGGCAACATCGCCGGGGAATCCACCTTCGGCTACACGATTCTGGTCGAACTGGTCCCCCGGGCGGGCAATACGGGGACGGTCACCTTTACGCCCGCCCCGCCGGTCGACGTGACGGAGATCAACGATCCCTGGCCGGGTGCGGGAACGTTTTCCCCCTTTGACACGGACTCCTCGGGTTCGCTCACGCAGAACGGGGCCGTCTCCGACAACGGGACGTTCGTCCCCGGTGCGCTGACCTTTACCGGTGACCTCGCGGGGTTCCCCGTGGTGGCGAGTACCGATGCGTCCGGCACGTGGGACGTGGTGCTTACCACCGCCTCCGGCACCAGCAGCTGGGAGGGCCTGACCACCACGTTGATCGCCGGGACAGTAACCGTAGCGGGTACGCCGTGCGTGGTGGACACCGACTGCGACGACGGAAATCCGTGCACGGACAACATCTGCGACGCGACGGGCACATGCCAGACGATCAACAACACCGCCCCCTGCGATGACGGACTGTTCTGCACGGCCAACGACGTGTGCAGCGGCGGGACGTGCATCGGAAGCGGCGATCCGTGTGCGGGGATCGG
>CAZNQN010000187.1:0-672 GCA_964574925.1 uncultured Phycisphaeraceae bacterium
GCTCCTCCCCGGCCGATCCCGCCCGTTCCCGCGTCCGGGCGGGATAGCGTGATTTGCGGTTTTGTGGTCCAAGCCGCGCGTTCATTCAATGCGGGGATGAGGCGATATGCCCCGTACGTCCCACGCAACGCGTGCCCACCCGTGATGTCCCAATGCGCCGATTCTCGTATGATGAACTCATGCGGGCAAAAGGTGACGTCGGCAAGCTGGAACGTAATCTGTTCCCCGAGATCGAACTGTTCGATTCCGGTGAGCGCCGCAGGACCCTGCGTCGGGTGTCGAGAAGTGTGTTGCGGGGGTGGGAGATTCTTATATTTTTCCTTGTCTGTGCTGGGATCATGCAAGCGGCCCGCCTGACGTTTTCTTTCTGGGGAATCGGCGGTCCGTATCAGCCGGAGCTCGCGGGGGCGGTGGGCGGTATGTCGGCCGCCATCGTGGCCAATCGGCGCCTGCGTCATCCGATTCGTCTTCGCCTGCGAACGATGCTCAACGCGCGCGGCATTCCCGTCTGCATGAGATGCGGATACCGCCTGTGTCATCTCGAAGAAAACCGCTGCCCGGAATGCGGAACGCCGTTCGACGCTCGGCCGATGCCCGATGACACGGAAAAACGCACTCGCAGCCCCGACGATCATTCCAGTGCGTAACGCCCGCCTCCTCCAACAGTCACAC
>CAZNQN010000187.1:682-991 GCA_964574925.1 uncultured Phycisphaeraceae bacterium
TTCCAGTGCGTAGCGCACGTCAGTAAACCGCTGTGTTCGAAGGCCGGCGTCGAAACCATCTGACTGGGCCGCGACCGTCTGCCCGTGCGTGGCCGCGCGCGACGCCCGCCCAGGGGGTTCGGCCAGCCAGCGAAGGGAGCGGTCCGACGGAAGGGCGAATGATTGGTGGCGGGTGAAGAACGGACCGTTGCCCCTCAATGCCCGCGTGCTTTCCCCATCGCGTCGCGGGACCCCATGATCCTTCTTGCCCCCTTCGGCCTTATGGGATCCGCGCGAGCACGGACACCAGCGTCTCCAGATTCGATCGTC
>CAZNQN010000187.1:1001-5554 GCA_964574925.1 uncultured Phycisphaeraceae bacterium
TGTACGCCCGCGCCACCGCCTCTTCGAGCGTAAGCTCCTTGCGTGTCGAGGCTTGCGTCCCCGCATCCCTTCCGTCGGCGGAAACGAGTTTCGTCACGTCCGAGGCCGGCACGTCCTCCCGCACCGTTCGCCCACCCGAAAACGCATACCCGGCTAAGAATCCCAGCGCCACGGCGGCCGCATAGCGCAGCCACCAGCCCGATGACCGGCCGCGACGAGGCTGCGACGTCCCGCCCGTGCCACCCGTCGGAACGGGTGAGATCACGATCGTCCCGCCACCACGATCCGACACGTGGATCTGTGCCCGCACCGGGCCCGAAAGCTCCCGCATTCGTTCCACGACCTCACGCAGTTCGTCGTATTCCCTGCGACACGTTTCACATTGTTTGAGGTGCGCTTCGAACCGTCGCCGATCCGCCGGACGCAGTTCGCCGCCCAGCGCATCGGCCATCCATTCCCGGGCCTCGTCACACGGTTTCATTCCTTCTCTCCATCGTCCCACCGTTTCAGGCGTGCCCGCATCGCCCGCAGGGCGCGCAGGTAGTGCGTCTTGACGGTTGGGACGGCCGCGTCCAGTTCCGCCGCGATCTGCGCGAAGGTCATCCCGTCGTAGACCTTCGCCACGAGCACACTGCGTTGCATGTCGCTCAGCGAGGCCAGTGCCGCCGCGACCTCCGCGCGGAGCATCTCCCGGTCGAGCGTCGCCCCCGGTTCCGGTTGCGCCGTCCGTTCTCGAACCTGTCCGCGTGCCGGGACGGACGCCTCAAACATCATCCGCCGGCGAAGGTCGATCGCCCGGTTGAGCGTCACCCGACGCAACCACCCCCGCGGCCGATCGGGCACCGACTGCTCGCATTGTGCGTTCCAGCGGAGAAAGACCTCCTGCACGACGTCGAGGGCGTCATGATGCCGGCCCAGCACACGATACGCCCATCCGTACACGTCGCCCGTGTACGGCTCGAATCGCCGGGGAGCGGTCTCGCCTCGCCTTGCCATCCGGGATCCCTCGCTACCGGGAACCACGTTCGCGATTCGCGTTCCCGCCTTTGTCGTCAGTCGGGCCGACCCGCGAAACGACCAGGATTTCCATCGGCCGGTCCCGGAACGCCTTCCCGTCGAACTCGAATTCGATGCTGCTGACCCCGTTACCTTCCTCCTCGACCTCCTCGTCGAGGGCGTTGTGGGCGATGATGGTTCCCGGCATCCGCACGGTGATGGAAAACAGGTGCCCGCCGAGGGATTCGGTGATCTGATAGTACCGCTTCTCGTGCTCGTACGCGCGGCGGAACCGTTCGATCTGCGCCTCGGACAACCCCTGCTGCTCCAGTGTCCCGATCATCTCGTCGAACCCGCGGGCGAGCAGCTTCTTCGCCTCCGTCTCGAAGCACGCCGCCCGGTCCGCCTCCGCCAGGGGTTCGCAGCGATCGACGACCCCCTCGAAATAGTCGTCCTGCTTGTATACGTCCAGCAGTGCCTGCCGGGCCCGCAGCCACACCTCCGGCGGCCGATCCGCCAGACTCTCGGTAAACGCCGCCTTGCCGAACTCGATCTGTTTCATGGCTTCGACCGATGCCAGGGCCTTGGCCAACTTCGCCCGCTCCTTCATCGTCAGCTCTTCGACCGGCTTGTCCTTCAGCCTCTTGAGGTCGCCGTCCTCGAACATCGCATCATACCAGTAGCGCACGTATCCCCATCGGCGCGGCGTGTAGACCCGGCGGAAGTAGTAATACACGCCGTCCGCGCGCTGCTGGGTCCACACTTGGGTCGGAAAATCGAGATACAGGTCGGTCTCGGGATCGCCCGCCGCCGCGTACGTCCGCGGCAGCGCCTCCCCCGGTGCGAACCGCCGCCGACTCGTGAGGACCTGTTTGACCTCGTTGTCCTCCTTCTTCTCGCTGCGTTCGACGCTCCAGCCGCTCGCTTCCGACGGCATGGCGTCGCCGCTCGCGATCTCCTCTTTCGGCCCCTCGTACTTCAGTTCGACCACCACCGACGTGTCCCGCGCGACGGTAATCGTCTCTTTCCGCAGCACGCAACCCGACCCCACCGACGACAGCACGCAACACCCGATCGACAGCACCATACCCGCTTGCCGTTTGCTCATGTCCGTTCTCCCGAATTCCTTCGCCTCTGTTCCTGGAATGTCGATCGACTCCCTTCATCTTCAGAGACGAACAAGATGGCGATACGGATGACATCGAGGCGGCTCCAATCGCTTGCAATCCCTCCCCTTGGGCAGTGGAATCTCGGTCGTGGGACCCGACCGCCGTCGGGAAGGGGAAGAGCGCCGTCATCTCGGGAGTTTTTCGGAATCCCGGACCGCTCCGTTTTCCGTCGGGAGCCGGGTCGGATCCCTTCGCATCGTACGGGTTGAAGCCCGGGGCTCGGCGCGTGAATAAGGAAAATGCTCTGTCGCCGCAGGAATCGTCTGGCGATATCGGACCGGTCCGTTTGCGCAGCCGACATCCGGGATGCGCATCGTCGAACACGCCGCCGTCGGATCGACCGGCCGCTTCGTCGGTTCGATGCCCCAGTCCAAGCTCCGGACACGGGATCCGAATCATGCCGGCGAATGGATCCGCTAGGCCGTGACGAGTCCGCCCGGATCCTTGGCTACCCGTCGCGCGGTTTCCCGCGTGATCTTTCCCAGCGCCAGCAACCGTTCGAGGTCTTCGTCGAGGGTGCGCATGCCGTCTCGTTTTCCGGTCTGGACGGCCGATTCGATCGATTCCACCTTGCCGAACTTGATCGCCGCCCGCACGGCGTGGTTGACGTGCAGGATTTCCATCGCCAGCACGCGCTTGCCCGTTCCGTCGGCGGGCGGCAGGAGGTGCTGACTGATGACCGAGCGGAGGCTCAAGGCCAGTTGGGTCCGCACGTCGTCCTGGGCATCGTGGGGGAACAGGTCCACGAAGCGGGTGATCGCCCCCTTGGCGTCGCGGGTATGGAGCGTGGTGAGGATCAGGTGGCCCGTCTCCGCGGCGCTGAGCGCGATTCGCGCCGTCTCCCGGTCGCGGATTTCTCCGACCAGAATCACATCCGGGTCCTGGCGCAGTCCGGACGTCAGCCCATCGTAAAAGGAGTCCACGTCCCGCCCGACTTCCCGCTGGGTGATGAGGCTCGAACCGATCCGCGGATGGATGTATTCGATCGGTTGCTCCACGGTGATGATGCGGTATCCGCCCCACCGGTTGAGCAGGTCCACCAGCGCCGCCAGGCTCGTCGACTTTCCCGATCCGGTGATGCCCGTGATGATGACCAGCCCGTTGGGATAGCGCACGAGTCGTTCGGCCAGCGTCTCCGGGAAGCCCATCCATTCGAAGGTGGGGATTTCTCCGGGAATCTGTCGCAGGGCGGCGCACCACTGGTTCTGCGCCAGGTAGACGTTGACCCGGAAGCGCACGGATCGCCCCTCATGTTCCACCGAGACGGAGAAGTCCACGTTCTTGTGTCGTTCGAGGTCCGTGCCGAATCGCGGCGGCAGGATCGGTTGCAGGACGGTGCGCGTCGTGTCCGCGTCGACCGCCTCGCCGACCGGTTCGAGCCGGCCGTGCACGCGATAGGTGACCGGATAGCCTGGGACGATGTGGATATCGGACGCCTCCCGCCGGGCCGCCTCCCGCAGCCAGGGGGCGATGGCCTGATCGGAGCAATCGTGACGGTGGACCGGCGGCGCGTTCATACGCGGGATTATACCCGCGGACCGCCGGGCGGTGGCGGAGGAGACGGCTCGAGAAACACCGGACGCCGCATTCCGGGCGCCTTGGCAACCCTTCTCCGGTACAATCCGCCCTTTCTCGACCGGTGAAGAGCGGACCCACGTCGGGCCGCGGTGTTCGAGTGTTTTTCCGTTTTCGTGCTCCGATCGACCGGTTTCCGCCCGTGCGACGATCCGGAAGAGGGAAACGATTCGATCATCAGAGCCTCGGGCACAGCCGGTCGGCGCGAGATCCGGCAGAAAGCGTTTCATCCATGCACGCATTGGAGGAGCGAATCCGCGGACTTCTTCCCGTCGTCTACGAAGACGACCGGATTTGCGTCGTCGAGAAACCGGCGGGCATCGAAATCGGCGATTCCCCCCGCGAGCCGGGCGGATTGTCGGCGATTCTCGCCGCGCCGGCCGAGGGGCGCGAAACCCTCGAGCCGGTGAATCGTCTGAGCCGCTACGAGTCCGGTCTGATCGTCCTGGCCAAACAGCGCGACCTGGTCCAGCCTCTTCGCCGCCTGCGCCGTCTTCGACAGTGGGAGCAGGAGTACGTGGTCGTGGTGGAGAACCGGCTGCGAAAGGCCCGCGTGGTGCTTCAGCCGCCCTCGGCGTCCAGTGCGTCCGCTCCGGCGTCCGCGCCGTGGCGGCGTCCGCCGCCCGCCGGGCGAAACCCGACCGATCGTCTCGTGGCCGGCGGAAACCGCTTCGGAAGCGAGTCGCCACAGCCGACCCGAATGTCACCACCCTGGTACGGATCCACTTGGGGGACAAACGCACGCTGGTCCGATGCCGCACGCGGTCGGAGACGACGCACGGACTGCGGGCGGTGCTCCGGTCGGCCGGATAC
>CAZNQN010000188.1:0-3406 GCA_964574925.1 uncultured Phycisphaeraceae bacterium
ATCTACGCCCGCGGCTCGGCGGACGACAAGGGGCAGGTGCTCACGCACGTGCTGGCGGCGGAGGCGTGGAAGAAGGTCGCCGGCCGCCCGCCCATCCGCATCAAGTTTTGCATCGAGGGCGAGGAGGAGGTCAGCTCGCCCAACCTCGAAAAGATCATCCGCGATCACCGCGACCGGCTCGCCTGCGACTATGTGGCCATCTCCGATACTCCGAAGTTCGACGCCACCCAGCCGGCGATCACCTACGGCACCAAGGGACTGGTCTATAAGGAGATCATCATCACCGGGCCGAGGCAGGACCTGCACAGCGGCTCCTACGGCGGGACGCTCACCAACCCCGGCAATGCCCTGGCCAAGATCATCGCTTCCCTGCGCGACGACGACAACCGCGTCACCATCCCCGGGTTCTACGACGACGTGCGGGACCTGACCGACGAGGAAAAGCACCGCATCCGGGAGCTTCCCTTCGACGAAAAAGCCTACCAGGAAAGCATGGGCGTCCCGGCGCTGACGGGCGAAAAGGGCTACAGCACCCTGGAGCGCCGCTGGGCGAGGCCGACACTGGATGTCAACGGCCTGTTCGGCGGGTTCACCGGGGAGGGGGCGTCCACGATCATCCCGGCCAGGGTCATGGGCAAGGTCTCCATGCGGATCGTGCCCGATCAGGACCCGCAGAAGATTTCGCGGGCGTTCGATGAGGCCGTCCGCGCCGCCTGCCCCGAAGGCGTCCGCCTGGAGATCGTCGACCACGGCGCCTGTGCCGCCTATGTGGCACCGCTGGATACGCCGGGCATGCGGGCGGCGTCGAAGGCGCTGGAGACGTCCTACGGCAAGGCCCCCTACTTCACCCGCGAGGGCGGCAGCCTGCCCATTCTCCCTCTGCTCAAGGAGGTGCTCGGCGCGGACTGCCTGATGATGGGTTTCTGCCATCCGGACTGCAACGCCCACGGGCCCAACGAGTTCTTCGCCGTCTCCGACTTCCACAACGGCACCAAGACGGCCGCCTGGTTCGCCCAGTTCCTCGCCCAGGGCGTGTAGACGGCCCGGATGAACGTCCGATAAGTCCCGCCGGTCAGGCGGATGCGGCCGGTGAAAGGGAGTCTCGACACCGGAACGGTTTTTTCCGTTCCCCCGGCGGGACGTTGGCCGATATCATGGAAGGACGGCGAATCGGCTTGAGGCCGAGGTGGGGGCGAAACGCCGGACCGATAGGCGGCGATGCCGCGATGCCGGACGGGGCTGCGCGATCGGCTCTTTGGGACATCGAGGGAGACGTCGGCGGTCTGTTCGATGCGGAAGCGCATGAAGCGAAGAATCATCCTGGCGGTGACACCGGCGGTCATGATCCTGACGGCGGGGTCGGTCCGCGCGGACCTGTTCCACGACATCGGGTTCGGATTGGGATACGCCGGGTTCAACCTCGCGGGACAGCGCAACCCGCTCAGCGGCGGCGTGGACCTGTCCGTGGGGCGCAACTTCGTCGGCAATCCACTCGATTTCGGCGCGTGGGATCTGACGCTTCAGGGACCGTTCACGGCGGAGCTGTCCACCGGCGGGCGGCGACTGCCGGGCGTCGACTTCCGCATCTCCACCAGCCCGGGCAGCGGCGCGAACGCCCAGCCGCTCAGCTACACGCTCAACTACGACGCCGGCGGCCAGACAGCCGCCATCGACGGGACGCTCCTGCTCGACGCGGGCTTTTCCATCAACCGCCTCGGCTTCTATGACCTGACGTTGAACTACTCTTCGCGCCAGGACGTGACACGCAAGGGGCGTTTCGCCGACGATACGCTTCAGAACGATACCGACATCGGCCCCATCCGCATATCGGGCAACCTCATTGCCGACGCCCTGGCGCTGGTGACCGATCCGCTGTTCGCGCGGACCGACGCGACCAATCCCTTCGCCTCCTTTGCCGAGTCGGTTCGCTTCAAGCTGGCGGACGGCGGTCTCGCCCGCGCGCTGGTGGGCCTGCCGCCTGTGGATGGGCAGCCCGTTTCGTCGGCCGACCGGCTGGCTGCCCAGCCCTTCGCCCGCCATCCGATCCACCCCGACAGCGATGCCGGTCTCGGATCAACGAACGTTTCCGCCCGCCCCGGCCGGGCCGCCGCCGGCGCCGTGGTGCCCGAACCGGCCGTCCTGCTCCTTCTCCTGCTCGGTGCGCCGGTGGTGCTGAGGCGACGCGGATGAAAGCAGGGCCCATCGAAACGGGCCGCGTTCCTGACCTTGTGCGAATCCCGACGCTTCGAACAACGTAGATCTTTTCCTGCTTACAGTGCCAGCAGGAAGGCCACGAGGTCTTTCTTCTCCTGCTCGGTCAGCTTCAGCCCCAGCACCAGGTTGAAGAATTCGACCGTATCGTCCAGCGTCAGCAGCCTTCCGTCGTGCAGATACGGCGGGGAATCCTTGATCCCGCGAAGGGGGAAGGTCTTGATCGGTCCGTCGCTGGCGGCGTACCGCCCGTTGATCATGCGCGGTTCGTAGAACCGTTCCGTTTGCAGGTTGTGCATCAGGTTGTCGGTGTAATAGGGCGGCACATGGCACGTCGCGCATCGTCCCTTGCCGAAGAAGACGGCCTCTCCGCGTTGTTCCGCCTCCGTCGCCTTGTCCGGGTCGAGTCGACCGAACACGTCCAGCTTGGGAGCGGGGGGAAAGTCCAGCAAGGCCTGGAATTCCGCCATGAAGTGGACCTGGCTGCCGCGCTCCAGGATGTTGACGCCTTTCTTGGTGGCGATCACCGGGTCGCCGTCGAAGTACGCCGCCCGCTGCTCGAACTCCGTGAAGTCCTCCACGCTTTTTAGCGCCCGCTGCGAGCCGAACAATCGCTGCACGTTCACGCCGCGCAGTGACGGCGTGTCGATCCGGTGTCGAAACGGCTGCGGCCGGATGTCCCCCACGAGGTGGGTGGCGGCGTTCGTGTGCCCGTTGACGTGGCAATCGAAGCACATCACGCCCCGGCTGGGTTTTTCCGAACGCCGGTCCGTCGTCATGTTGAACTGCTGTTGCGGGAAGGGGGTCACGAGCAGGCGCAATCCTTCCAGCTGTTTGGGGTTGAGGATCCCGTTGAACAGTTCGTAATAATTCATGATCGTGACCAACTGCCCCCGCGAAACGTCCCCCAGGTCGGGGCGCGTCGTCAGATAGATCGGCGGCGGAAACTCCGGAAGGAAGTGTTCCGGCAGGTCGAAGTCCAGGTCGAACCGCGTCAGGTCGCGCCCCTCCTGTCGTTTCACTTCGTCGATGTGGCTTTGTGGGAAGACCATCCCACCTTCCGCGTGGTTCGGATGGGGGAGGGGAAGGAACCCGGCTGGGAACAAGTTCCGGGCCCGGATTTCCTCGGGACGCATCGACGAAAGTTGCTGCCAGGTGACGCCCGCCGGCGGTTTGACCCGCACGCCGGTCTGCA
>CAZNQN010000188.1:3416-5223 GCA_964574925.1 uncultured Phycisphaeraceae bacterium
GCACGGGCTTGCCCCGCGACATGCGGGCCGTCGGGTGCGGGCGGTTCGAAAGATCGTAACGCTCCGCCAGAAGCTTCATCTGCCGTTTCATCACTTCCGGTTTCGCCGCCCGCATCCGCGCAAGCGTCTCCGAGAACTTCTCCTCATGCGCCACCGGCGCATAGCTCGTCTCTCCCCGTTTCTCCTGTCCCGCGGCCCAGATGGCCATCAGCCCCAGCGTGCCGACAGAGACCGCCAGCCGTCGAATTCTCCGCCTCTTCATGTCGTTTCTCCTTGCGACCCGGTTTTTCCGGTTTCCGATCGGGTCCGGTACGGAAGGATAGACTCCTTTCAGACCGGTGGAGATGTCCCCTGCGAATTTCTCTTGCAGACCGGCTTTGGACGCAGCTCCCCCTGCCCGTGCGAAACAGCGTACCCGAACGGGGGTTTCCGGCAATGGGGCGACGCTTTCGTCGCCAACCTGTGGAATGTCCGCCTTGTCGCCCGTCGGTGGCGACGGTACCCTCCGGACGATGGGCTGATTCGTCGTGGAGGAATCGGAGGAACGCATGCCGTCATCGCAGACCGTTCGTGCGGGAACCGCCCGCAAGCCGCCGGTCGAGGCCGTTCACGCCAAGGCCGTCGAGCTGGGCCGGTTGATTCTGGAGATGACCACCGAGGCCGGTTCGGGGCACCCCTCGTCCGCCCTCGCTCTCGTGCACATCGTCGTCGAGCTGATGTACCGCCGGATGCGGTATGATCCCGCCGATCCGTGGAACCCCGACAGCGATCGGCTGGTCCTGTCCATCGGTCACGCCGTCCCCGTCATCTACGCCGCCTGGGCCGACCTCGGCGGCGCCGTGGGAACGCACCCAGACCACGCCCGCCCTCTGACGCGCGACGATCTGAGGACGCTGCGGGCGCTGGACAGCGTGCTGGACGGGCATCCCAACCCGGCCGAAGGGTTCCCCTTCTTCGACGCCGCCACCGGGTCGCTGGGGCAGGGATTGTCGGTGGCGGCGGGACTGGCCGTCGCCGCCCGCCTCGACGGGCGTGACCGCCGCATCTATGTGCTGCTGGGCGACGGCGAATCGCGGGAGGGGCAGGTCTGGGAGGCGGCGGACTTCATCGCCGAGCGCGGGCTCAACAACGTCTGCGCCGTGTTCAGTTGCAACGGTCACGGACAGGCGTCACCCGTCTCGCCGCAGCAGTCTCCGGAAACGCTCGCCGCCAAACTCGCCGCCTTCGGATGGCAGGTCGTTCCCGTCGACGGGCACGATCCGGAGGCGCTGGCCGCCGCGCTCGACGGGTTCGGGTCCACCGACAAGCCGCTCGCCCTGGTCGCCCGCACGGTCAAGGGGTGGGGCGTCGATCTGATGCGGGGCAAGAACTTCCACGGCAAACCGGTCCCGCGGGCCGATTTGGAACAGGCCTGCCGCGAACTGGAGGAAACGGGCAAGACCCTGGGCGCGGCACCGGGCGACATCCGCATCGCTACCGCCCCGCCGCCGTCCGGAAGACGGGCGGAAAAAGACGACTCGATCCGCCTGCCCTCGATGGAAGAAGTCTTGCGCCGGGCGGGACATGACAAGGCCCTGGAGACGAGAAAACTGGCGACGCGGGTCGCGTACGGGGCGGCGCTGGCGGCCTTGGGGGATTCCTGCGAGCGGATCGTCAGCCTCGATGCCGACGTGAGCAATTCCACCTTCGCCAACCTGTTCGCCCGCCGCCATCCGGACCGCTTCATCGAATGCCGCATCGCCGAGCAGAACATGATTTCCACCGCAGCCGGCCTGGCCGCCGCCGGCAAGATCCCCTTCGCCAGCAG
>CAZNQN010000188.1:5233-5511 GCA_964574925.1 uncultured Phycisphaeraceae bacterium
AACGTCAAGATCGTCGGCTCGCATTCCGGCGTCTCCCTGGGCGCGGACGGTCCCTCGCAGATGGCCATGGCGGACGTCGCCTATTTCCGCAGCATGACGCGGACGGACGACGGATTCGGTCGCCCCGTCTGTCGCGTCTTTCATCCGTCCGACATCGTCTGTGCGGCCCGCTGTACGGAACTGATGGCCCGCACGCCCGGCATGTGCTACATGCGGACGCACCGCGAGGCCGCTCCCTTCCTGTATCCGCTGGACGAATCGTTTGGACTGGAAGGTTG
>CAZNQN010000189.1:0-5505 GCA_964574925.1 uncultured Phycisphaeraceae bacterium
GGTGTACACGTCCGGGGCGGGCACGTCGCGGTGGACGCCGAACTCGCGTCCGACGGCGCGGATGTAGGCGCGCGCGAGGCGTTCCTTCTCCGTGTCGGACAGTTCCTTCGGGTTGCAGGTGATGCCCCCCTTGCCGCCGCCGAGGGGAATGTCCACGACGGCCGTCTTCCACGTCATCCACGCCGCCAGCGCCCGCACGGTGTCGATGGTCTCCTCCGGGTGCCAGCGGAGCCCGCCCTTGGTCGGACCGCGGGCGTGGTTGTACTGCACGCGGTATCCCTTGAAGATCCGCGTCGTGCCGTTGTCCATCCGGACCGGCAGCGTGACGTGGTATTCGCGCATCGGCCAGCGGAGCAGTTCATGCGTGGCCGCGTCCAGACCCAGCTTCTCCGCCGCTTCGTCGAGCTGCTGCTGGGCGATCGCAAAGGGGTTCAAGTTCGACATCGTCGTGGTCACTCCTACGCTGGGAACAGGCCTCGCCTCCGGCGATTCGTCTCCAGCCCGTTCATCCCGCAAGTTCGTTCGACTCGACGGGAACCTCCCTGCCCGTCGATGGTTTCCGCTCCCGCCCGGACACAACGAGGAATCCCTCCGCAAACGGCGTGCCAGACCCTTTCCTTCCGCCCCCTTCCGGGCTCGCGGCGACCCGCCGACGACGTCGAAACTGGTCTCGGTACGGCGGAACGGCCGCGGCACGTCACCGATCCGCCCAGTGTAGCGTTTCGAGCCGCCCGTGACGAGAGGATCAGCCGGTTCTAAGGGGACTCTTTCACGGCTCGCTCCGTGAACCGGAAGACGCTCACGGGCCAGGGACGAAACCGGGCGAGCTTCGCTCCCTCGCGGTCGCGGCTCTGTTGAGCGCGATCGTCCGAGGCCGCAGCGACCGTTTGAAGCCTTTCCTTTCAAGTTTACGCAATCGTCCCGGCGGGGCGGGCTATTGTCTCTTGCCTCCTCGTAGGCGTTCTTCCAGTCTCCGGGCGACGTCCGGCGGGACCAGCCGGGTGAGTCGCTCCGTGTCGTACTCCCCGATCTCCACGATCTGCTTGATCAGCGTGCTGGAGGTCAGCACATGCTGCCCGTCGGTCATCAGGAACACCGTCTCGATCCCGCCGATGATCCGGTTGGCCGTGGCGATCTCCAGCTCCGCGTGCAGGTCCACCTGGTCCCGGATGCCCCGCAGGATCACGCCCGCTCCCACCCGGCGGGCGTATTCGACCGTCAGCCCGTGATAGGTCTCCACCGACACGTTGGGCAACGACCGGGTGTGCTGGACGAGCATCTCCCTCCTCTCCTCCGCCGTGAAGACCTCCTCCTTGAGGGGGTTGTGTCCGACGGCCACGATCAGCCGGTCGTACAGCCGGGACGCCCGTTCGATGATGTTCAGGTGTCCGTAGGTGACCGGATCGAAGCTGCCCGGAAAGATCGCCAGGTTGGTGTTCGTTTCGCCCATGCCCGGTTCCGGCGGGGTCTTCACACCCTCTTATCCTACCCGCGGCGGCGTCCCCGTCCATTCGCGGGAATTGGGCGGACCTGTGGCCTGGAAGACCCCGTTGACAGGCGCCGAACCCACCCCGATCCTGAGGCGAATGAGCGCCTCGCCCCCCAAGGTGGATCTGTCCGTCGATCTGGCCGGTCTGCGCCTGCGGAATCCGGTGATGACCGCCTCCGGCACCAGCGGGTACGGACCGGAATACGCCCGCTATGTGGAGCTGAATCGGCTCGGGGCGTTCGTCACCAAGGCCATCTCCCCCGAACCCCGCAAGGGCAATCCTCCGGAACGCGTCGTCGAGACCGGCGGCGGGATGCTCAACGCGATCGGTCTGGCCAACGTCGGTCTGGAACGCTTCATCCACGAATACCTGCCCTTCCTCACCGATGCGGATGTCCCCGTGATCGTCAACGTCGTGGGACACGCGGTGGAGGATTTCGCCACCGTTTGCCGGACGCTCGATCCGTTCAAGGCGGTCGCGGGGCTGGAGTTGAACGTTTCCTGCCCGAACGTGGCCGACGGGCTGGAATTCGGCACCGACCCCGAACGGCTCGCGGGCCTGGTGCGGGCGGTTCGGGGGGAGGTCCGGCGGGCGAAACTGATCGTGAAGCTCTCCCCCAATGTGACCGACATCACGGAGACCGCCGCCGCGGCCGTCGAAGCTGGGGCGGATGTCCTCTCCATCATGAACACCATCTACGGCATGGCGATCAACGTGGACACCTGGAAGCCGATGCTGGCCAACCGCTCCGGCGGTCTGTCCGGACCGGCCGTCAAACCCATCGCCCTCTACCTCGTGGATCGGGTCTACCGGGCGGTGGCCCGGGACCGGAATGTGCCCATCATCGGTATGGGCGGGGTGGCCACCTGGCGGGACGCGGTGGAGTTTTTGCTGGCGGGGGCGAGCGCGGTGGCCGTGGGAACCGCGCTGTTCGTCGATCCCCGCACCCCGCTGCACATCTGCGAGGGCTTGGCGGAGTACCTCGCCGAACGAGGCCTTTCCTCCGTCCGGGATCTCGTCGGGAAGGTGGGTTGATGGCTCGCGAATCCCACAAGGAGGGCAGTCTGCGCGGCATCGAGGCGCAGGTCTGCGCGTTCCCCCTTGGACCACCCTTTATCTGACGGGGTTCAAATCGCAGGGGCAAGAACGTTACCGGGGGCACCCATCCCCGGGACACCGAAACCCCGTCCTCGGACGGTGGGCGAAACGCGGACCGAACCGGGCCCAAACGGCGGAGACACCCTTTCCGCGGGAGCGTACTTCCTCAAGCCGACGCACGCCGACGGATTATGATCGCACCGGCGGCGGCCGTGATGACGAGCATGAGCAGAATCCCCAATCGGCTGACAGCGGGAATGATTCCCGAAGTCATCTCCGCGCACAGGGTGTTGTCGCCTTGGTAGTCCCCCGCCTCCTGGGTGCACAGCGTGGCCGAAAGAACCTCACAGCTACCATCGGGCAGGAAGCACGCGCCCTCGGGAACCTGACAGGCATCGCCGATCCCGTCCGGCGGGTTGAGCGAGGATTGGTCCCCGGTTCCGGGCGGGATGCCGTCTTCCTGGCCGGGGTTCGGCACCGTCGGACAGTTGTCGCATTCATCGCCTACGCCGTCCCCATCTCCGTCTTCCTGCCCCGGGTTGTATGCCTCCGGGCAATTGTCGGCGGAATCGGCGATGCCGTCGAAGTCTGCGTCGGGCGGAACGTCCACCAGCGGGGCATAGAAAACCTCCCCGGATTGCAAGTCGTCAAAGCTTACAACCGCCACCGGAATGAAGCTGGTGCCTCGTCGCGCGTAGGCCAGATCGATGCTTACACTGACGGCCGCTCCGAACTCGGCGTCGTCGATGTGGGCGGCGATTTCATCCACGACGTCCTGGCGAGGGCGGAGGGTCAAGCCGGCTTCCAGTTGAAATGCCGGCCAGACGCCGTGGAATCGTGAGATTTCCCCGTTGTTGGAGACCGCCGCTCGAACGAACGAATCCTCAACGCGCAGGCCATTGACGATCCGCGGTACCGTCACGAGACGCTCCGTCTCGAATGCGGAAAACGGTGTAGAGCTCGGGTTGCTGGCGTCGTAATTCTCGCCGCGCATCGTGTCCACACGGGCGGCGGTCGAATCGATCTCCCCGGACGGTATGGAGAGCGAGGACATGGCGTTCATGACCATCGTGAGCGATGCCGCCGGATCCCAGCCCACATGGGGGTCGTTGTCCCAGTCGAAAAGCCGCGTTCGATTGATGTAGCGCACCCGGGAACGCTCAGTGTCGATCTTGATGACCTTGGTGTCCGCCGTATCGCGGGCCTCCGTCAACGCGCCGTCCTGGATCACGCTGTCCGGTGTCGTGTCGCCCATCGCCAGGGCTACGCGTCCCACCGAAACCCCTGACATCCAATCGCTTCCTGCAGGCGCCGAGAGGAGGGTGGCATCATAGGCAGGCAGCGCGGCGTCGACGAGCGCGGTGTAATCCCGCAGGGACATAGCCGTGCGGTCCAGCGGCGGCATTTCGTCGGTCGTCCCTTCGGTGGCGGTCCAACCTCCGTCCAATACGCCGCCCGTGTCGGTGGTTTCGTTGACGCCTTGGGTCCGGGCACTCGAAGCCAACGGGGCACCAGATTTGGGATTACAACCATCAATAAACAGAACACCGTAAAACGTGGGGTTGGTCGGATCCGAGAACACGTTGTTGTACCGTTCATGGGCCATTCGGTGCCAACAGCTCGATTGACCATTGGCGCCTGTACCGACCGTCATAGCCACTGGGCACATGTTCTGTCCGGGCTTTCGATATTTGTAGAGGTTTTCCACCCAGGCGTAGCCGATCCCCACGTCGAATCCGTCGTCGGCGAAGTCGCGGTATTCGTCCTTGTACCAGGAACTGATCCACATGAGCCCGTGGAACCCGTCCACCTGGTGCAGGCCCGCGAAACTCTCGGCCCACTCTGGGTACCAATCTGGCCGCTCCAGGCTCTTACACGAGGAAAGGTGGAGGAATTCCAGGTCGCTGTTGCCGAAGCGCATGTGCCCTTGAAACGTGCCGCAATTCCCCTGCCCGCTGTCACCAAGCTCATCGACGCGCACCACTCCGACCCATCGGTAACCGGTGCTGGCATCCGAATTCCCGCCGTGCAGGGCGATCATCAGTACGTCGGGTTCGTCGGCTTTGTCGTATTGATGGTCCTTCCCCCAGGCTTTGACGTCCTTGTCCACGAAGTTGCTATCCACGATGTGCCCGTTTTGGTAGAAACCGTCCTTGATCCATGCGGCCAAGCCGTGCCCTTTCGGAGGAGAACTTGATCTCGTCATCTCCTTGTACCATTCACGAACCATGTCGTCCCATCTCGTGCGTTTGGAACCGCTGCAATGGTACGAAGGATTCGGCTCGTTCCATTGCGTCACCACCCGGACCAGAACTTCACGTCCCGATGGCGGAGGCAATCCAGCCTTCGCTTGCCAGATGGAAGCGGCGCCTACCGTGGCGGCAAGCGCACATACGAAGCGACGTCCGTGCAGAGATTTGGAGCGCATGATCCATTCCTCCTTTATTGCGGAACCTAAGGACGCAGAAGAACCAACGCTTGACGCAGGTGGGTCCAGCCCGACCCCGTTCGGTATTGTAATCATTCCGGGCGCTTCGATTCAAGGGGGAAACCGCGCGACCGGCGACAAAGGCCGAGGCGCGGAGTGCGAGCGCAGATCACCGTCTCCTCCTCATCGATATTGATCTTTCCGGTGTGGTTGTGCGGGCAGGGGAACATGAGTGTACGCAGGAGCAGGAAACGCCGGCCACAAACACCCAAAGATTATTCAGCCGCACTGCATCTCTCGAGGGCTCGAGGGAGGGGCTTGCGCATCGGCCGGGGCTTCAAGGGGGAACCGGCCCCCACGCGCCGGCGCCCGTAGCGAGCCCGAAACCGATGCGGCGGACCATGGAAGACCAGAAGACCATATGGGATGACTTCGGCACTGCGGATGAGAGGATTCGAACCTCCACGGGGTTGCCCCCACTGGCACCTG
>CAZNQN010000190.1:0-5490 GCA_964574925.1 uncultured Phycisphaeraceae bacterium
CGCGGAAGCGCCTCGAACCATTCGCGCATCACGGCCGCGTTCTTGCGAATGTCGAACAACGCCTCCGCCCGCTTCCGCCCGTTGCGCACGAACGTGTCGGCTTCGTCCCGGTTGAGCACCAGTCGTCGGATGGCCGCCGCCAGCGCCGCCTCGTCGCCCGGCTCGACCAGCAGCCCACTGACCCCGTCCTCGACGATCTCCGGATTGCCGCTCAGGCGCGTCGTGACGATCGGACATCCCAGCGCCAGCGCCTCGAGCAGCACCGTCGGCAGGGCGTCGACGTTGCCGTCACGCGCCTCCACGCACGGCAGCGCGAAGCAGCTCGAACGACGCATCCACTCCCGCACCGTCGATTCCGGGATCGAACCGAGCAGTTCCACCTGTCCGTCGAGATGCAACCGGTCGATCTCCGCCGCCAGTCGGTCCCGTTCCCGCCCGTCGCCGCCGATGCGACAGCGAACGATCAGTCCCTCGTCCCGCAACCGCCCGATCGCCCGGATCAGGTGGATGAACCCCTTCTTCTCGATCAGCCGCCCCAGCGCGAAGACGCTCGGTCCTTCGTCGATCCGCTCCTGCAACGCGAACCGATCCAGCAGGATGCCGTTGTAGTGGACGCGGATCTTCTCCGCATCCACGCCGGGAAGCGACCGTTCCATGAAGGTCTTGTTGAACCGGCTGACCGTGATCGTAAACCGCGAGTGGTTGATCTTGCGGGCGAGCAGCGCCCGGTCCACGTTGTCCCGGAAGATGTCGAAGGCGTGCAGCGTCAGGCTGTACGACAACCCGCCGAGCAGATGCGCCGCCAGTGCCACCGTCGCTTCGCTCGTCCCGAAATGCACGTGCACATGGTCGATGTCATTCTTCTTCACCCAGCGGAGCAGCTCGATCGCCCGCGTCAGGTCATACCGCTGCGCGTGGGCGTCGTGACGGATCAACGAAGCCGCCGCCGCATACCGACCCGGCGACCGCCGCAACCACTTCCAGTGCGACCGCAGCACCCGCCCCCGACGACCGTGCGGACATTCCGGCACGTATTCCGCCCGCGCCTTGACCCGACAGGCGGCCTCATGGAACACCCCGTCGTCCGGCTTCCGCAGCGACAGGATCCGCACCTCCACGCCCTGCTGCTCCAGCGCGTGGATCTCGTTCGCCACGAACGTCTGGCTGAAACGCGGATACATCCGCAGCAGGTACCCCACGCGCACCGTATCGCCTCGCCGGATTGTCTCGGCCGATCCCGACATGGCTTTCCGGATCAACATCCCCCGCCGGCCGCGGAAACGGAATCGGCTTTAGCCGCCCGCTCGCCGCCCCGGCGACAGGCCTCGAGCACCCGTCCCAGCGTTTCCGCCGTCTGCTGCCACGTGTGCCGTGCCAGCGCCACAGCCCGGGCGTTTCGTCCCAGCGCCGCCCGCGCCTCCGCGTCCCGGTACAACCGCTTCAACACGCCGCCCAGCGCGACAGGATCGTCCGGCTCCACGAGAACCCCCGTCCGTCCGTCGTCCAGCACCTCCGCGATCTGTCCCAGGTTCGAGGCCGCGATGCACACGCCCCCCATCATGTACTCGAACAGCTTGATCGGCGAGAAATAGAAGTGCTCCTGCCTTCGAAACGGCGCCACGGCCAGGTCCATCGCACGAACCAGCGTCGGCACCTGTTCGTGGGGAACGGCACCGGTGAAGCGGACGGTTCCGTTCAGGCCCAGCGCCGTCGCCTGTTTCTTCAGGACCTCCTCCTCCGGGCCTGTCCCCACGACAAGCAACCGGGCGTCATCGTGTTCCGCCCGCAGGCGGGCGAACGCCTCCAGCAGCACGTCCACCCCGTGCCACTGCTTGAGACTGCCCACGAACCCGACGACGAACCCCGCCAGCCCCAGTTCCTCCCGCGCCGCCTGCCGGTCGACGCCGGCGTACGCGGCCGGGTCGGCTCCGTTGGGGATCACGTGCACGCGCTCCGCGACCGCCCCTGCCCGGACCGCCCACTCGGAAAGTTCCCGCGAGACGACCGTCACCGCCGACGCCCGCCGCAGCACCGCCCGTTCGATCTGCTCCGCCGCTTCGATCAGGCGATGCCCCCGGAAGCGACGCGCTTCTTGCACCAGCGGCGCGTTGACTTCCAGCACGTGCGGCACGCCCAGTCGATCGGCCAGTATCCCCCCCGCCTCTCCGAACAGCGACAACCGCTCCAGCACCACCTCGGGCGACCAGTCGCGGACCGCTTCCGTCACCGCATCGGGCAGTACCCCGTTGAAACACGCGGAACGAAGTTCCTTGGCGAGGGGTTCCTCCACGCCGAGCTGGCAGAGACGACGCTTCCACCGCCGCGCGTCTTTGGCGGCCGAGGCTACACCGTCTTCGGCGATCCCCCTCGCCGGATGATCTGAAGGAATGGGATGCGGCGAGAGCAGCCGCACCTCGTGCCCCGTCTCGGTCAGCGCGCGGGTGATCGCGCGGACGTGGATCGATGCCCCTTTCGTTCCGCCCGGGTCGATCCCGAAATCGCTACATAGATACAGCACCCGCATGGCGCGCGCTCCCGTTCAGCAGGGTTCCGAACCGATGGCGGATCCGTTCCAGTCCGCCGAGATCGAGCACGCGATGCGGCGACGGACCGCCCGCCGTAGAAAGCAGCGCCAGCACCTGATCGGCCAGCACCGACGCACCCAACCGCGCGGGGTTCAGCACGTGCACCAGTCCGTGTTGCGACCACAGCTCTGCGCGAATGGCCTGCTCCACCCGCGGCGTGGTACGCGGAATCACCAGCGCCCGCTTGCCGTGGTTGATCACCTCGCAGAGCGTGTTGTACCCCCCCATGCACACGACGGCCTCCGATCGCCGCATCACGCATCCCAGACAGGGCAGAAAGTCGAACCAGAACGTCCCTTCCGGACGCCGCGCCCGGTTCCGCAGCCGCTGAGCGTCCTCTTCCGGCAGGTCCGGACCGCCCACCAGCAGCGAGGCGATCCCCTCCGAGGCCAGCCGCCCCGCCGCTTCTTCGAGGTACGTCTCCAGCACCGCCGTCCCGTCCGTGCCGCCGCCCACCGTCACCAGCACCCGCCGTTTATAGCTGGCGATCTGCGGCATCGTCTCCCACGTCGCCTCCAGGCAGTCGCCGGCGCACGTCGGACGCGCGACGTACCCCATGAAACGAAGCTTCGCCCGGATCGAATCGGACAGGGCATACGCGCGGGCCACGTCGTACAGCTCCCGCATCCCGTAGACCCACACTTCGTCGAACCATTCGTCCAGCAACTGCGGCACCCCCAGCCGGGTCCACTGACGGATGGTCGTCTCCGGATCGTCCTCGATGTCGCGCATGCCGAACACGATCCGCGTCTGCGGGCGGTGCTTGCGCAGCCACTCGAGCGTCTCGACCAGTTCCCCGCACACGCCCGCCGGCGCCTTGTCCACCAGCAGAATCTTCGGATCATAGCTCCGCGCCGTCTCCAGCAGCACCCGCCGTCGGCACGCCAGCACGTCCCGTTGCTCGATCTGAAGGAACTTGGCCTCGTACCGCTCGTTGTCCACCTTCCGCAACGAGGGGAGCTTGAGGTAATCGACGCGCGGCAGGCGACCGAAGAGCGAGATGTACGGGCTGCCCGTCGCCACCAGGAACGAGACGTTCGGGTACCCCGCTCCGACGTGCTGACAGATGTTGAGCGTCCGTCGCAGGTGTCCCAGTCCCACCCCGTCATGGCAGTAGGCCATCACCCGGGCCGACCCCCGCCCGGAGTATCCTTTCGGAATGGTTTGCTCCTCCGTGGTATGTGCCATGATCATGGAACCCTCTCTTTCGCCGCTCCTGCTCCCATAACGGCCGGGCGAAGTCCGATCTGCCTCGTCGGTCCCCTCCGCTCACCCTGATTCCGGCGTCCGGCAGGCGAAACCGGGCGGAAAACGTGTTCCCCCCTTCCGGGGCCGCATACGCTTATTACATGCCGCCGGTCCCCCGTTGGGAATCATCCTCAGAGGCTTCTTATCCGGGTCGAGAACGGCCGTTTTTCCGGGCACAATAGGGGGGAACGAAAAGGCCTCGGGGAACGGGCGCCCCGCCGCCGATCGAAGGAGACCGGCTGGGACCGGTTTCGAGAAACCCGCTTCGCGCACCTCGAGCGGGGAACGGACCCCGCACGAAACGGCGACCGCCCGCCGGTGATCGAAATCAGGGATGCCGAAACGACGACCCATCCCCCTGCGAATCGCCAGGCCGCACGCGGCAGGGGTTCTGTTCGTTTTCGGCCTGGCAGTCGTCGCAGCGGCCTCACCGCCGCAATTCCTGTCCGACCCGGCCGGGGATGCCGTCGCCCGTCCCACCGATCCGGGCGCCGTCGCCCCCTTCGATCCGCAAGCCCACCGATTGCCCGACCTCGTCGAAATCCGCCTCGGCGCATTCGAACCGGACGCCCCGACCCTCGATCCGTTTACCGGTCAGTTCCTGCTGGACGATTCCGACGCGGATCTGTTCCGCCTGGACCTCGTGCTGTCCGGCGTGATGAATCCCCCGGGGCGGGCCGACGCCGAGGCCTTTCACCCCTTCGTTTTCGGGCCGAACCCCGTCTACGGCTTCGTCGAACTGGACATGGACGACGATGTGAACACCGGCGGGGAGACTTCCGCGACGCGGTTCCGCTACAACGCCAACATCGCCCGTTTCGGCGGGGTGCCCGACGACGACCGTTTCCGCGACCGGGTGGCCCTGGACGCCTCCGACCTCGACGGTAACGTGCTCACGCCCCCTTTCGTCGACCGCAGCGGCGAGGAGTTTCACCTCGCCCTTCTGGGGACCGAGTTCGAATCCGCGACGATCGAAGTCATCTCCGGAGACGGCGACGGGCAGTTCGAGGCCGGCGAAACCTGGTGGATCCACGGGCGCTTCTTCCATCGCGCCCACGGTTTCGAACCGTTCAGTTTCGCCTCCGGCGGGCGCCGACCCGGCGAATACGCCCCCATCGTGACCCTTCAATTCATGCATGACCCGATATCCGACCGGACGACGATTTCGCTGGTTTTCCCGCTGACGCAATTCGGCGCCGCACTCCTGACGGGAGGTTTCCCCGAGCCTTCGGACGGTGATTCATCCAATCAGGCTTCCGTTTTCGAAGCCCTGGAAGAATTGCAGCTCAGCGCCGCCTTCATCAAGCAGTTCCCCACGGGCAAGCCGGAGGAAGTCCTGATTCTGGGATGGTCTGATAAGGATCCTGACAGCTTTCTCGAACCCTCCGACTGGGTGCTGACCGCCCTGCTGGGGTCGAGCTATACCATTCCCAACCCTCAAGCGTTATACTATGTCTGGTCGGAAGCCTATCCTGATGTGGTGCGTGGGGACGTCACGGGGGACGGTGAAGCCGGCGGGGATGACCGGGACCGGATCGTTGCGTTCGTGAATCTGCACGACGGCGACGACGGCGTGATCGACGGTGTGGTTCCGCTTCCCGGTTTCGCGGAGAATTTCAGCGTCTTCGACATCTCCTACGACGGGCGGGTGGACGAC
>CAZNQN010000191.1:0-5475 GCA_964574925.1 uncultured Phycisphaeraceae bacterium
ACGCAAAAACGAGGCAGGTCGGAAAAGCCTGAGAATAAAGGGGTTTTCTGCACCTCTACGCATCAAGATGCATCGGAAAGTGACGAAACATTGTCACTGCGCCCGGCAGGATTCGAACCTGCGACCGCCGGTTTAGGAAACCGGTGCTCTGTCCGACTGAGCTACGGGCGCGGCAGGGGGGATTCTAGCCGTCCGTCACAGGGGCGTCGAATACGGCGGGCAGGGGATTCACAGCCGGATCGAACGGCGATCGGCGTCCTCGGAACAAGCCGTGTCCCAGCCCGTCGGTTCCTGACCGCGTGTTTGTTATTTTCTCCCTCCCCATCGGGTTTCCCACCCCTAACCGTGAAGCATCCTCCGTTAGAGCATTTCTCGTTTTCGTGTTCCGAGCGGCAGGCTTGAAGCCTTTGCGATGCCGTGGGACGCCATCCGCATCCAACGACGGAAGGACCGGGCCGCAACTTCGAGAAATGTTCCAAGCGTTCGTTTCTCGGGGGAGCTGCCGGAGCCGCTTGCGTTTCAATGCTGTTGATCGCTGGACGGCTCCAGCCGGCGGACCTGGAGAAGAGGCCACTAAGGTCGTGCTGTAAATCGTTTTGTTTGTCAATATGCCCGGCTTCTTGATGAGCCGGCCGGGCATCGGCGACTGCCGGGGCGGATGCCGCTTCCGATCGGGGGGGGTTGAGGTGCTTGGAGGACCATGAACCGGCTTGGCGCGTTTTTTTGTATTTTTCTGTTGATATCGGTCGTTCGTATTGTGTAGCATGTGAACCGTCGCCGACGGGCGTCTGCCGAATGGCGATTGACCGTCAGTTCGACGGACGAGAGGGCGTTTCAGGCGGGCTGGCATTGAATTCCCTGCGTGGTATCTCGAAGGAGGGGCAGGCTGCGCGGTGCTCTGCACGCGGGGGAGCGTATCGGCGTCAGTGCGAGGGGCGTCCGTTGTATCCGGTCTTCCGGCGCGGCCGAAGGAGCGCCGGACCGTATCCCATCCATCGGAAAGCGGGTGCGTGGCCCGTTCAAGTCCTCATTTTTGTAAGGGAGCAGACATGATGAGAAAGAGCTGGCGAATTGCAGGGAGCGTGCTGGGATGTGCGCTGCCGCTGGTGTTGGCGACGGCGGCACAGGCGCAACGAGTGGAAGGGAAGGCCGATCCCGCCTTCAAGCGGGTCGCGCCGGAACCGGCGGTCGGCGGCATGACGGTCGAGGCCATGCTGGCCGAGCAGCAGAGGTTGCATAACTGGATCATGACGCAGATCCCGGACGGGGCGGCGCAACGCGTCGTTCGCGTGGAGCTCACGGAGCGGGACCGCAAGGATCTCGAAACCCCCTACATTCCGGGATCGTTGACGCCGATGCGTGTGGGCGTGGTCAAGCCGCTGGCGGACCCGATCGGGTTTTCGAGCGGGAAGCTGCTCGATGCCCGCGGCGTGCGGGGCAAGAAGTCCGCCCTGGGGGCGTTCGAGCGGACCGGAGACGGAGGATTCGTCTGGACCGTGACCCTCAGCTCGCCGGGCGCGGTGGCGTTGCGCGTGCACTTCGAAAACTTCTCATTGCCGCCGACGGCCGAGGCCTACGTGTTCAATCGTGATGGCGAAGCCCGCGGTCCGTACCTTGGCAAGGGACCGGATGGTTCCGGCGAGTTCTGGTCCCATTCGGTGGCTTCCTCTTCGGTGTCGGTGATGGTCCGCCAGTTCGGCCCCTTGGCGCCCGAGGATCTTCGGGGACTGTCGCTGCGGATCACGGAGGTCGCGCATGTGGCCATTGATTTCCCGCGCGGCCTCGGTGCGGGCAGCGTGGCTTCGTTCTGCACGTACAACGCCCCGTGCGTGGAGAACAACGCCTGCACCTCCGACCCGGCGGTCAACAACGCCGAAGGTGCCGTCGCCAAGATGCGGTGGATTTCGGGGGCGTTCATCTACATCTGTAGCGGCGGTCTGGTTGCCGATACCGACCCCAACACGCAGATCCCCTATTTTCTGACGGCCAATCATTGCCTGAGCAAGAACAAGGATGCGAAGAACCTAGAGACGTTCTTTTTGTATACGGCTTCGTGCGGCACGACGAACTGTCCGGGGTCGTTCGATCGGCCCTTCGATCCCCCCAGTACGCTGGGGGCGACGGTCGCGGCCACGGGCCGGGACGGCGACTACACCCTGCTCGAGCTGAACGATCCGCCGCCGGCGGGGACGACGTTCCTGGGATGGAACAATGCCCCGATCGCGTTCAACGACGGGGCGGTGCTGCATCGCATCAGCCACCCGCAGGGGGCCCCGCAGGCGTATTCGCAGCATGTGGTGGATACGCAGGCGGGCACATGCACCGGTGTACCCCGTGGATCGTGGATCTACAGCAATGACGTGATCGGCGCGACGGAAGGGGGCAGCAGCGGCTCACCGGTCGTCAACTCGGCCGGGGAGGTCGTCGGGCAGTTGACCGGTTGCTGCGGCTTCAACTGCAACGATGTGTGCGATTCCGCGTCGAACTCCACCATCGACGGTGCGCTGGCGGCGTACTGGTCGGCGGTGGCGCCGTTCCTGGATCCGGCACCGTGCACGCCGTCTACCGAAATCTGCGACGACGGTGTGGACAACGACTGTGACGGAGCCGTCGACTGCAACGACTCCGATTGTACGAACGATCCGGCGTGCACCGGTGGCGGATGCAACCTCGGCCAGCGGGGCGATCCGTGTTCCACAGGTGCCGATTGCTGTTCCGGCGTGTGCAAGAGGAACGGAACCTGCCGGTAAACCGCGAACCGAAACACAACGGTACGCGAACCGTTTGATGGCGGCGGGGCGGGAGGATGACCTCCCGCCCCGTCTTTGCGCGGTTGGCGAGTCGGGGAGTTGGAAGATACCGGGCGAGGGGGCGGAAACTGGGCGGGTGGAGGCTCCTGCGTATAATTCGCCTTCATGCATCCGTTATGGGCGGCGGTCGGTTGTTTCGGATTGTATGCGGTCGGGTACGGCGTGTACGCGCGCCACCTGGCGCGGCGGGTGTTCCGTCTGGATGCGGCCCGTCCCACGCCCGCCCACACCCTCAAGGACGACATCGACTACGTGCCCACCAACCGCTGGGTGCTGTTCGGACACCATTATGCCTCCATCACCGGACTGGCGCCGATGCTGGGACCGGCGGTGGCGGTCATCTGGGGCTGGGTGCCGGCCATGCTGTGGGTCGTCCTCGGGGCGGTCTTCGTCGGATGCGTCCACGATTTCAGCGCGCTGGTCGTCTCCATGCGGGCGAAGGGACAGTCCATCGGCAAGGTGGCGGAGGGGGTGATCGGTCCGCGGGCGAAGGGGCTGTTTCTGGCGCTGATCTTTTTCGGCATCGCGCTGGCGATGGGCGTCTTCGTCTACGTGATCGCGGTCCTCTTCCAGGCGGGGGAGGATTTCGATCCCGCTCATCTGGCGGCGGCGAAGACGTCGTTCCCCTCGGCCGTCCTGCCCTCCGGCGGGTTGATGATCCTGGCCATGATCATGGGCTATCTGCTGTACCGGCGGGGGCTGCCGCTGGCGCCGCTGGCGGGGGTGGGGTTCGTGCTGCTGCTGGGGATGGTCTGGCTGGGGACGCGCTATCCGACGCTGGGGATGGACCGGTCCGCCTGGCCGGGACAGCGAGGGTGGACGTGGATCCTGTTGGGGTACGGGTATCTCGCCTCGGTGCTGCCGGTGTGGAGCCTGCTTCAGGCGCGGGATTTCCTCAACTCGCTGCTGCTGTATCTGGGCCTGGTGGCGGCGTATGCGGGCTTTTTCGTGTTGGGGCCTTCGTTTGCGGCTCCGGCCGTTCACCTTCACCCTGAGGGGGCGCCGTCGCTGTTTCCGTTCGTGTTCATCGTGATCGCCTGCGGAGCGGCCAGCGGATTCCATTCCCTCGTCTCGTCGGGGACGACGGCCAAGCAGATCGACAAGGAAACCGACGCTCGCGGGATCGGGTACGGGGGGATGATCGGGGAATCGCTGCTGGGGTTGCTGGCGGTGCTGGCGTGTACGGCCGGATTCGAAACGCCCGGCGAATGGACGCAGGCCTATGCCGACTGGGCGACGATCCAGGCGGGACTGGCGGCCAAGCTGGGATCGTTCATCCACGGCAGCAGTCGCTTCATCGGGGCGCTGGGTGTGGGCCACGATCTGGCGGCGGCGTTCATCGCCGTGGTGGTCGTCTCGTTCGCCCTCACGACGCTGGATTCCGCCACGCGGTTGTTGCGGTTCAACGTGTCGGAGATCGGGGCATCGCTGCGTTTCGGATTCCTGGAGAACCGGTTCGTGGCGACGGCGGTGGCCACGGCGGCAATCGCGTTCTTCGCCTTCTATAAGATCCCCGATGCGGCCAAGGGAACGGTTCGACCGGCAGGACTGGTCCTCTGGACGCTGTTCGGCACGACGAACCAGTTGCTGGCGGGGCTGGCGCTGCTGGTGGCCACGCTGTACCTGCGCCAGCGGGGCCGGAACCCGTGGCTGACGGGGGTGCCGACGGTGTTCATGCTCGTCAGCACCTTCACCGCCCTAGTCGAGAATCTTTCCTCCTTCGCCCGCAAGGGGCAATACCTGCTGCTGGCGGTGGGGACGGCGTTGCTGGTGGTGGCGCTGGGCATCGTGGTGGAGGGTGTTCGGGCCTTTCTCCGGGGGACACGATACGAGACGGAGGCGGTGGTCTTCGTGACGGAATCGTGATCGAGGTGCTGACGGCATGAGAAGCCAAATATCCGTCCCACGGCGTCGCCGAAATGGCGGACCGATACGTACGTCGTTGGATGCCGACGCGGGCCGGTACATCGCGCGGGTTTGAAGCCCGCGGCTCCGAACGCAAAAGCGAGAAACAGTCTGGGAGGGAACAACCGTGCAGGCATACGCGACGGCTCTGGAACGCCTGGAGAGGGAGTACCTGAAGGTGCGGTGCGGATTGCTGGATCTGGCAGCCGCCCTCGACCGGATCGAGCGGGGGTCGGATGCGGAGGCGGTTCGCGGCGATCCGCGATGGGAACAGATCCGCCGGTCGCTGCACATCCTGCTCGACGGTGAAGCGAACCGCGCCGAGCGCATTCAGATGGTGTTTTCGGACGATTACGACGAAGTCTGGCAGGACGGGAACCGTCGCTGAGGTGACGCGCGGGCGGTAGATTATCGCCGTGGGCGGTTGAGCCGCCGCCGCATCGCAAGCCATCCGCCGCCGAGGATCAGCAGGGCCAGGGTGGCCGGTTCGGGGACGGCCACGATGGTATCCACAGCCAGCTCCTGCCCCCCGATCTGAAAACTGCTCACCGGACCGGTCAGCGTGATGACGCCCCCGTCGACGGTCGCTGTCACGCCGGGGGCGATGTCAGTCGGGAGGTCGGTCAGGCTGTTGAGGACGAGGACGGACCCGTCGTTGACGGCGAAGTTGTCCGCCCCGCCGAACTCCTGAAACTCCAGCGAAACGCCCGTCACGGGGAACCCGACATTGGAGAAGTCGAAACGGACGCTGATGTTGTCC
>CAZNQN010000192.1:0-534 GCA_964574925.1 uncultured Phycisphaeraceae bacterium
GCGCGGGCGTTCGCACTGTTGACGAGCGCGTCGAGCTGTTCGAGTCGCTGGGCCTCGCCGGAGATCGTCAGGGCCTCGGTCGTGCCGGCGGTGGGAAGGGCGGCGTCGGCCGCTGCCTGGAACGTGCTCCGGGCGGCGTCAAGCAGGTTGCCCGACGCGCCGGTACGGATTGTTTCGGCCTGTTCGGCCGCCGCCACCAGATCGCGCACCGACTGCCGGACGGCGGAAAGATCCTGCACCTGGAACGCGAGCCCATGTTTCGCATTCCGGGCCGCAGGCTCCCGCCCGTTCGATTCCCCGGTGCGCCGTCCGAATGCGACGGGAAGACGAGCGATCACCACTGTCGGATCAGGCTCACCATGCGGTTTCGTGCGCCGTTTCGCGGTCGCCAGAATCGAGATCAACGTTTCCAGCGAGGCGATGGCGTCGTCCGCCTGTCCGGCGTCGGCGAGAGCGGCGGCCTCGTCGAGCGTTGCCTGCGTGGAGGCGGAGATCCCCAGATCGCAGAACCCGTCGGTCCACAGGGTGGAAGCC
>CAZNQN010000192.1:544-5473 GCA_964574925.1 uncultured Phycisphaeraceae bacterium
CCCGATAGCGTGGCGGTATCGGCGGCGGCCTGAAGGTCGAACGGAAACGTCGGGGTCTTGCCGCAAACGTTCAGCGATCCGCCGCCCGTATCTGTGGAATTGTCGTTGGCGCCGTTTCCGGCGTTGCTGCCGTTGCCGCCGCCGGTCGAGTCGGATCCGTTGGTGTTGGCATTGACGTCGGAACCGTCCGGGGGCGGCGGCTGCGGACATCCGGCCAGCAGAAGGGAAGCCGTCAGGATTCCGACGTGGAGCGTGATCGGACGCCGTCGTTTCCGATATGGGCCGGCGGGGGTCGTGATGGGTTTATGGTTCGTGATGGTTCGCATCGGTGGTATGCCTTGTCTTCAAGGGTACCGTGGCTTGCGGACGAGCTTCAAAACAGAACCGCGATCGTCAGGGAGCGACACGGGGCGCTACGAGGTTTCGATCCCCTTGCATCCGACATCGGACGGGTTTTCGCTGATATCGGGACGTTCGATGTTACTGAAGGAGAAACGGCATCCTTATCGTAGTATGACTCATCGTCCCGCGTAGCCTGTTCATTGGCAGCATCCTCCCTCTCTTTCTCTCTCTTTTGCCTATCGGCGGATCGGGTATGGATCATCGAATCCGGATTCTCCGGCACGTCTTGCCCGGGACCGGACGGCGCCGCACAATCGCCCGGCCATGAAGACGAAGGACGCCCTGGAAAGCCTGCCGTTGCGCTGGCGGACGCCGCCCGGCTGGGCGGAGGTCGTGCTCGAACGTCCGCTGGCGTTGCTGAACGATCACGCCCATCTGGAGAAGAAGGCGGCTCTGAACGCCCTGGAGCTTCTCAACCGCTGGCCGGAGCCGAATCCGCCGGAAAACTGGGTACAGGCGATGACGGCGGTCGCCCGCGACGAGGTGGAGCACCTGGCCGTGGTGACCCGCCTGCTCGCCCGCCGGGGCGGCCGACTGACGCGAACGCATCGCAATCCCTATGCGCAGGCTTTGCGCCGGTCGGTCCGCTGGGGAGAGGGACCGCTGGAGCTTCTCGACCGCCTGCTGGTCAGCGCGTTGATCGAGGCGCGGTCGTGCGAACGGTTCGCCCTGTTGGCGTCCGCCTGCGAAGAGCGGGAACTGGCGCGTCTGTATAACGGGCTGTACGCTTCTGAAGCCGGTCACTACCGCACGTTTCTGGAGCTGGGTCGAGCTCTTCCGGGCATTTCCGGTGTGGAGAAACGATGGAAGGAGATGCTGGCGGCCGAATCGCGGATCATTCGGAAGGAACCTTTCGCGTTTACGATGCACGGGGGACCGCCGGATTCGACGGGAGGGGCGTGAGGGGCCGATCCGGCGCAATGGGGGGATCCGATCCGCGGGTTCACAGGTGTCGGCGGATCCGGTCCAGAAGCTCGATCATCCGGTGGCGGTAGGTGTGCTCGTGCAGGGTGCGGTGCTGACCGCGGCGGGCGATCTCGCGGGCGGCTTCCGGATGCTCGAGTGCCCAGCGGACCTTTTCGAGGCATTCCGCATCGTCGGCGTAGGTGAGCACCTCGCGGTCGGGTTCGAAGAGGGAGGGGAGGTTGGTTCGTCGTTCCGTCAGCAGGCAGGTGCCCACGCCGGTGGCCTCGTAAAGCCGCATGTTGTTGGCGAAGGCGGCGCATACCCGCCCGCCGACGGGGATCTGCGCGTGACGGTTCAGCGTCACCCGTGAGCGCCGCAAAACCCGGTACATTTCGTAGCCCCAGACCGGTCCCTGATGACGACGGCGCAGGGGGGAGGATTCGGGGACGGTTTCGATGCCGTAGCCGAAGACGGTCAGTTCGATCTCCCGGCAAAGTCGTTCGAGCCAGGCGATTCGGTCGGGATGGGAAGGAGCGAAACCGCCGACGAAGCTGACGGGAAGATCGACTTCTGTATCGGGGAGGCGATCGAGCACACGCTGATCGAAACCCAGGCGGAAGTGCTCGGCCCGCAAGCCTGCCCTTCGAAAGTGCTCTACCAGCGGCGGCCAGGAGGACAACATCAGGTCGTAGGCCTCATACGTTCGACCTGCAACGAGCGGGGAAGCGACCTGTCCCACCAGGAGGCGGACGTATCGTCTCATGTCTTTCAAGAAGGCATCGCCCAGCGGGCACCATTCGAAGACGTACAGCACCTCGGGGCGGAGGGTGCGGATTTGTGCTTCGACGATGCTCCGCCGTCGGTCATGGACGTTGCCTTCCGGCGTCAGGCCGTGTTCCTTCGCCCAGCAACGTTGAAGCGGGTCGGCGTTGACGATGATCTCCTCCGCCGGGCATCCGAGCGCGCGGAGGCTGGCGCCGTAGGCGTCGGCCAGGCAGTAACCGGTATCGAACAGCCGGCGTCGCTGGAGATCGAAGGGCTGGGCGGCGAGGTCGGGATGGTCACGATACACCCGGCGGAGGAAATCCGGGTGGTAGGTGTGGATCAGCAGGAAGGACGGGAAGGCCGGCGGCATGGCGCGCTTTCGGGAATCCGGGTAAAGGCTTCTCTCCTGCCCGCGGTCGGGGCGGGCGGATCTGAGAGAGGTATCGGCCCATCCGGTGCCACGGCGTGACCGCTCCGGGGAACGTGGGGGCTTCCTGAGAGGCGGTGTCGATGCGGGAGCCGGCCGAAGGGACATTAATCCGGCCCGCTTAAAGCAAAATTGGAACAATTCCTTGACGTGCCCGATAAGATTGTGGTACACTGATCAGGGGTGTTTGAGGGGGAGCCCCATGCGGGAACACGTGTCCGTGAGCAGATCCGGGGAGCCGGGGGAAAGATCAGGGGGAGACCCATGAGGCGGAAGGGGTGTCTGTTCGGGTGGTTCGACGGTCGGAAGGCGGTCCGGAGGGGTGTCGGGCGAGGTCCACGGAGGACGCGAGGTGCGCGGCGCGGAGCGATGCGAAGTCTCGTGCTCTCTTCCGCCGTGCTGTTGAGCGCCCGTGTGGCGATTGCCCAGACCGATTACGATTTCCACATCAACGCCGGGGTGGACCGGTTTGCTTACGGCGTGTCCATCGCCAGCGCGTTCGTCCCGCCGACGACCAACAACGTTCCCAACACCGAGTTCGTAAGCGGGGAGTATTCGGTCATTGGTTTCGATGACGAGTTCTCCCACGACACCGGTGTGGTCGGCGGGTTGAACCGGGCGGCGGTGCGGTTCACCTTCACGATCAGCGAAGCACCCGCGACCGTGACCCAACTGGAGCCTTTGTGGAAGGGGGGACAGAGCGGGACGGCCACGGGGACGGTGATCGAGTTCTGGATCTGGAACTGGCGGACGTCGGTCTATGACCTGGTGGGGAGCACGACGACCACGCCGCCGCCGGACGCGATCGTCACGACCACGTACACCACCACGGCTGCGGATTACATCAACAGCGCCACCGGGCAGGTCATCCTGCTCGTGACCAATGCGGCGGACAACAACGGCATCCTGACCAATTACGTCCGCGTTCGCGTCTTTGCGGGCGGATGTTCCATCGATGCGGATTGCAACGACAACGATCCCTGTACGGTGGACACCTGCAACGCCGGTGCGTGCCAGAACAATCCCGTGGACTGTTCGGCGGCGGGGGATCAATGCAATACGGCCTCCTGCGATCCGGCGGGTCCGGACGGCAACTGCAACATCCTGACGCCTGTCGCCGACGGAACCGTCTGCGACGACGGGGTGGCGTGTACGGATGCCGTCTGTTCCGCGGGGAGCTGCGTGTTCAGCGCGCACACGGGGCAGGTCACCGTCAACGTGGAGGTGGAGGGCATCTCGAACGCGGTGACGCGCAACGTCACGTTCACGATCACGCCGTGCGGAGGGGCGGTGGATACGCGCGTGGTGCCGCTGTCGCTGGATGCCGCGGGCCTGGCGACGGCGGTCCTCAGCAATGTGGACGCCACGGCGGACTGGCTGGCCGCGCAAGAGGGACACACGCTGCGGCGCTCGGCGGCGCTGACGTTTACCAACTGTGCGGCCACGGTCGATTTCACCGGGGCGTCGCGCCTGATCGCGGGCGATTTCCAGACAACGGTGATCGCCCAGGACAATCTCGTGGACATTACGGACTTTTCCATCCTGGCCGCCCGGTTGAACCAACCGGTCGATCCGGTCTCGGAACTGGAGGCGGATGCGACGGCCAACGGAATGCAGGGGACGGAAGACTTCGCCGCCATCCAGCCGAACTTTTTCATCGTGGGGGACGCGGCGAACGCCTGTCCGCTGTTTTCGTCGCGCGGGGGGAGGGTGGAACGGCTCGATCCGACGCGGGTCCGCGTGCGGGAGATGTCCCGACCAAGTTGGCGGATCGCGGTGGAGGCGCTGGGCTTTGCCGGCGCCGAGCGGGCGGATCTGACGGGGGACGGCTACGTGGATCTTGCGGACGTGCGGGCGTTCGCCCGACTGTACGGTCTGCGGCTGGACGATCAGTTGGCGGCACGCATCAGCGATTACGAACGAACAACCAAATCGCGTCGCTCAACCCGCGATCGCCGCTGAACGCTTGTTTCCGCTTCCCCTCGTGGCCGGGAGGGTCGCCATGTCTGCGGCGGAACCGGATTCCCGCTGGCCGGATCGTGCAGCAAAGACGGCGCTGCGTTCCTCTGCAAGCCGTGCCGGAGCGCGGCGGAATCGGTCGGAGCGCAGGTCGGCGGGTGTCAGTCCGGCGTGCTCGAACGCGTAGTGCAACTGGCGGATGCCTGTCCGCAGTGTCCAGTGGTAGGCGAACGATCGGAACCGTTCCATCAGTTTCGAGCCGTCGGCGGCGTAACTTATCGCTCCACGGGCGCGCAAGTCGATGGATCGCGTGACGGCGGGGAGGTATTCGGCCACCAGGTCGGCATATTCGATCAGGCGGAGGTTGCCGTCGGGGGCGGCCGCATTGAACACCTCCCCGGTGATCTTTTCCTCCGGGGCATGGAGCAGCGTGACATAGACGCGGGCGAGATCGTGCACGTGGATAACGG
>CAZNQN010000193.1:0-5469 GCA_964574925.1 uncultured Phycisphaeraceae bacterium
CAAGTTTCGACAGGCCCTTCCGGAAACGCTGCGGCCGCGCCTCCTCGTGCCCGAAATCGGGCAAGAGGTGGCGTGGATGGCGACCGGCGTCGACCAGGCCGGAACCGCCGCCTGAGCGGAAAAACGCACCGATTCCACGGATTCAACGCGATCGCGTACCCGCACCCGCGGAGCGTGCTCCTCTTCACCCCCGTCGTTGCTTTCCCGCGCGGTGGGCGGTTTTCCGGCTTCCGAACCGTGCGAGGGAATGTTCCGCGCTTCCCGCGCGTGGGAGGAATGTCGTAGGATGGAGACGCGGTTCGGGACCGTCCTTGGAGATTCTTGAAAGAAGCGGAGGCAAAGCATGAAACGGATCGTTGGTGCTCTGTGGATCATTCTGGCCGGATCGGGCGTGTTCGTGCCGGTCGCCGATGCGGCCCCTCTTCGCACGGCCGGCGATCGACCGGCGGACATCCTCCACCTGAAACTGGACCTGAACGTCAACATTCCCCTGGAACGGGCACGGGGTACCGCGACCATCCGGCTGCGCGCCCTCCGCGATCTCCCCTCCGTCCGGTTCGACGCCGTCGATTTCGACGTGCGCGCCGTGACCGTCGCCCGCAACGGCGGACCGGCCCACGAGGCGGATTTCATCAACGACGGGGAATCGATCACCGTACTCTTCGACCGCGCTTTGAAACGCGGCGAAGAGGCCGTCGTCACGATCGCCTATTCGGTGACGAAACCCAAGCAGGGGTTGCACTTTTTCCATCCGACCGTCTCCGATCCCGACACGCCGTACCAGGTCTGGTCGCAGGGGGAATCCATCGAGAACCGCTACTGGGTGCCCTGTTTCGACCATCCCAACGAGATGCAGACCACGGAGATGATCGTGACCGTGGAAGAAGGGTACGAGGCGGTTTCCAACGGGCGGCTTATCTCCAAAAAGGACAACGGCGACGGCACCGTCACCTTCCACTGGCTTCAGGATCAGCCGCACGTCGCCTACCTGATCACGCTGGTGGTGGGCAAGTTCCACGTGGCCAAGGAGACGTGGCGCGGCAAGCCCGTGCTCTACTACGTTCCGCCGGACAAGAAGGAGATGGTGCAGCGCACCTTCGAGCACACCGTCGATCTGCTGGAGTACTTCAGCAACCGGATCGGGGTGGAGTATCCGTGGGACAAGTACGCGCAGATCTGCGCCGAGCAGTTCGGCGGCGGGATGGAGAACACCTCCGCGACGACGCTGGGATCGTGGATCCTGCATGATGAGCGGGCGCACCTGGACTACAGCGCCGACGGACTGATCGCCCATGAGATGGCCCATCAGTGGTTCGGGGACCTGGTGACCTGTCGGGACTGGGCGCACGTGTGGCTCAACGAGGGGTTCGCCTCCTTCATGGAGCCGGTCTGGTACGAGCACCACCTGGGCAAGGACGAGTACGACTACGCCATCTATCAGGATATGCAGGCGGCGATCCGGGGCGGGAAGAAGCGCCCGATCGTGGACCGCTTCTACGAAGACCCGGACGACATGTTCGACAGCCGGGCCTATCCGAAGGGCTCGTCCGTGCTGCACATGCTGCGCCGCCGGGTGGGCGACGAACTGTTCTGGACGTCGGTGCGCACGTACCTGACGCGGTACGCCCATCAGCCGGTGGAGACGTGGCAATTCCGCCGCGTGTTCGAGGAGGTCACCGGGCGGTCGCTGGAACGGTTCTTCTATGACTGGACGGAGCGGCCGGGAGCGCCCGAGCTGGAGTTCCGCTTCGATTGGGATGCCTCGGAGAACCTGGCGGAGCTGGCGTTCAAGCAGACGCAGAAGGAAGACGCCTTCGAGATCCCGGTGGAGGTCGAGTTCCGCTTCGACGAGGGCGAGCCGATCGTCGTGCGGCGGACGATGACGGGCAAATCGCTGCGGGTGTGGTATCCGCTTCCGTCCTATCCGCGCATGGTATTGCTTGATCCGCGCGATGCCGTGCTGAAGGAACTGACGGTGGAGAAGGACCGCCCGCTGTGGGAGCATCAGCTTTTCGAGGCGCCCTACGTCACCGCGCGGATCCGGGCGGCCAAGCATTTCGGAAAAGCCGGCGGCGAGAAAAACGCCGCCCTGCTCGGCGAGGCCTTGCAGCAGGAATCGTTCTGGGGTGTGGGGGAGGAAATCGCGAAAGCGCTCGGCAAAGCCGGCGGCGATGCCGCCCGCGACGCTCTCTTGAAGGGGCTTGCCCTCAAGCATCCCAAGGTCCGCCGCGCCTGCGTGGAACAGCTCGCTTCCTTCCACCAGGACGAGAAGGTCATCGCGGCCGTGCGAGACCTGTTGGAGAAAGGCGATCCGAGCTATCGCGTGGAGGCGGAAGCCATTCGCACCTACGGCAAGCTCCAGCCCGACGGGGCCGTCTCCTTTCTGATGCCGTTTCTGAAGCGCGATTCGCACCGCGACCAGATTCGCGCGGCCGTTCTGACGGCGCTCGGCGATCTGGCCGATCCGCAGGCGCTGCCGACGCTCATCGAGTGGAGCACGAACGGCAAACAACGGTTCACGCGCTCCGCCGCCGTTCGCGCCCTGGGCAAGATGGCCGAAGAGGCCGAGCTCTCCGACGAGCAGATCGACCGCATCGTGGAGCTGGTGACCGATCGGCTGCGCATCGAGAAAAGCCGCTGGCTGCGGGGAGCGTGTCTCGACACGCTCGAAAAGCTGAGGCGGGACGCCCGCTCGGCGTTGCCCGTGTTGCGGGAGGTGGCGGCCAACGATCCGGAGCGGCGCGTCCGCAAGCGGGCCAAGGCCGTCATCAAGGCGATCCGCCAGGCCGAGCCTCCCGCCGCGCAGGTGGACGACCTCGCCAAGGAACTCGAATCCCTGAAGAAGCAGAACCGCAGACTCCGCCGGCGCCTGGAGAAACTCGAGGGGCGACTTGAGCGCGGCGTCCCGGCGGAGAACAAGGTCTCCGCCCACGCGAGCCACGCCCCGCAGCAGGAGAAGTAGGAGACGACCGCGCCGAACGCGGTCGTTGCGGAACATACCAACGCATCAAGTACGGATCGACGAAGGTCAGGAGCGTACGCCATGACACGATGGATGATACTGGTTGTGATGGGGGCGATCTTGGGGGCCCAGGCGGTGCAGGACCCGACCCGCCGCACGAATCCAGGAAAAGAAGGAACCCGAACCGTGAGCGAAAAGACCATCTACGAATTTTCGGTCAAGGACATTGATGGCAAGGACGTTCCCCTTTCCCGTTACAAGGGCAACGTGCTGATGATCGTCAACGTCGCCAGCAAGTGAGGGTTGACCGATTCCCAGTACTCCGGTCTGGAGTCGCTCTATCGCAGGTACAAGGATCGCGGGTTGCGGGTGCTGGCCTTTCCGGCCAACAACTTCGCCAACCAGGAACCCGGCACCAACAAGCAGATCAAGGCCTTTTGCAAGAAGAAGTCCGTCACGTTCGACCTGTTCGCCAAGGTCTCCGTGAAGGGCAAGGATCAGTGTCCGCTCTACCGCTGGCTGACGCACCATCCGGATCCCTCCATCGCCGGCGAGGTCGTCTGGAACTTCCAGAAATATCTGGTGGACCGCAGCGGCAAGGTTGTGGCCAAGTTCCACCCGCGCGTCTCCCCGGAAAGCAAGGAGGTCGTGTCGGCGGTGGAAAAGGCGCTGTCGGCCGGGCCGGATTGACCCGGCCGGCGTTTCGCCCGCCGATCGCCGCTACCAGTATCGCTCGACGTGCAGCGTGCCGGGCGATCGGGGCGCGTGCAGCGTGAACCCCGCCCGCAGCAGACGCTCCTGCATGTCTTCCACCATGGCCGGATTGCCGGAAAGGAAGACGTGCACACCCTCCGGCGAGACCGGACCGCCCAGCGCGGCTTCCAGGGCGCCGTCTTCGAAAACCGATTGGACCCGTCCGACGTGTCCCGTCCAGGGGGCATCGGGCTGGGGGCGGCTGACGGTGGGCAGGTAGAGGAAGGTGGCGCAATCGCGGTGAAGGGCTTCGAGGTCTTCGCGGTAGCCCAGTTCGCGCACGTACCGCGCGCCGTGCACCACGATGAACCGCCGCCCGCGGTTGCAGCGATGATGATCGCGGATCATGGCGATGTAGGGAGCGAGCCCGGTGCCCGTCCCGACCAGCACCACGTCGCGTTCCTCCGGGAGATCGTCCATCGTGAAATGCCCCTTGGCCTTGGGGCCCAGCCAGAGACGGTCGCCCTCGCGGAGCATCCACAGACGGGGCGTCAAGGCGCCGGAACGGACCAGCGTGATATAGAGTTCCACGTACTCGTTGTTCTTCGAGGACGAAGCGATGGAATAGGCGCGTCGGAGGAGTCGCCCTTCTTTCGGCGGTTCGTCTTCCGGGTCGGCGGAGGGGTGTCGGGGCGCCTCCGCGGGCAGTCCGATCACGGTGTACTGTCCCGCCTGGAAGGAGAAAAGCGGACCGTCGGGTTGGATGCGGAAAACGGCCAGCTCCTCCGTCAGATCCTGCCGCAGGATGAGCGTGGCGTTACAGACGTTGCGCAATGGGGTTTCGACAGGCATCGTCTTCCTCAACTCTTGAATCGGACCGGACGTCCGTTCATTCCCGCCGCCGTGCCGGAAGTTGTCACGGCACCGGGCGGATCAAGGGACGCATGCTGTTTTTCATCCTCCGCGGACGGGAAGCGGATCACCCGGTGCGGCGGGGCGGGGCGCCGGCCGGACCATGGTTCTCGTATCGTAGGATGTTTCATGGAGGGCCGATTCCTACCCGAAAAATCATGGGGCGATTCCCGACGCCGATAAACCACGCCCCGTTTGGAGCCCGACGCAGACCCGCATGGACGTTCGCCTGGTCAATCCGTTCATCGCTTCGACGCGACGTGTCCTGGCCACGCTCACGGGCATGGAGGTTTTTCCCGGCGCGCCCCAGGCCTGTTGCCGCCTTCAACCGTCCGAGAACAGGCTCTGCGTGATCGTGGAGATGCGCGGCGGGGCGACGGGCGCGTTGATTCTTTGCTTCCCGGAACACGTGGCCATGCGACTCGCCACCGCCTTCGTCGGTTCTCCCATTTCCCTGGAGGAGATCCGCGACGCGATGGGCGAGCTGGGCAACATGATCACCGGCGGGGCGAAGAAAGAGCTCGACACCCGCCTCGTTCGGATCAGCCCGCCGCGCGTCGTGAGCCGCTGGCGGGACATCGGTTCGGTGGCCGAGCTTTCTCCCTGGCTGATCGTTCCCTTCAACGGAACCGTGGGAAGCTTTCGCCTCTACGTTTCGCTCACGGACGTCGAGCCTGCGGCGGACCGACACGTGGAGGAACGGATCGACGAGGCCGGGATCGATGCGTTGTTCGCCTCGGCCGGCGGCTCCGCAGCGGATTCGTAATCATTCCCCCAAACCGCGCATCGGTGTTTGTCTCCTTCCGTTTCTGCAAGATTGCGCGCCATCACGCGGCGTCAACCCCGCGGCTCGAAACGCCAAAACAATAAAAAACTATCTCAAAAAGGCCTTTGGAGCCGAT
>CAZNQN010000194.1:0-5444 GCA_964574925.1 uncultured Phycisphaeraceae bacterium
ATCCTGACGGGGGTTCTGCGTCCGCAACTCACCGGGCTGGCGGTCGAGATCAAACGTTCCTTCGAGTACGAACTGGGTTGCTATCCCGAAAGCTCGATCAGCGGTCTGCTGCTGACGGGGGGGGGAGCGGCGATGCCCAATCTGGACGCATTTCTTGAGAAGGAGTTGGGAATCGAGGTGTGGCGGCCGGCATCCTGGCTGGAGTCTGAGCGGGGGGGGATTCGGTGGCCGGCGCCGCGTCCGGAAGACGTGGACCGCTATGCGTTGGCGCTGGGAATCTCCCTGGGAGCCGGGACGGCATGACGGTCTGGTTCAATCTGATTCCGCTGCCCGTGCAACGGGCGCAGGCTCGACGGCGAGCGCTGCGGCGCTGGTCGGCGGGACTGTGTCTCTGCGCGGTGGCGGTGGGTATGGCGCTGGGCGTCGGGCATCGGCAACAGGGGCGGATCGGGGCGCTGTCGAAACGTCTGGAACAGTTGCGCGCCAATGTGACGCACGTGCGGGCGGAGCTTCAGCAGACCACCGCCGAGGTCGTCGAGATCAAAAGCCGGTTGGACCGCGCCCGGGCCATCCGGCGAAAACGCGCGTGGACCGGGCTGCTGGAGACGGTGGCGTCGGTGCTCCCGGCGACGTGCTGGCTGTCGTCGTTCGCCACCGTGCCGGAACGACCGAATGCCCGTGCGGTGCGGGTCGAGCCGCGACGGCCCGCGGTGGGAGCTGCGGCACCGGAGAAGGTGCAACAGGCGAAAACGGTGACGCTGGACGCCCCGCGGGAATTGAAGCTTTCCGGGTTCGCGCTGGACGCCGCGGAGCCGCAACGGATCGTCGCGCGGTTGAAAAAGACCGGCTTGTTCCGACAGGTGACGCTCGAAGACGTGGAGCGCGGGCGGGGGCGGATGGAAGACGTGTTTCGTTTTTCCGTGAGGTGTACATGGTAGAGACGCGAGAGCGTGACTGGGTGTTGCTGGGCATTCACGCGGGCGCGGCCGCCGCGGTCGTCGCGTCCACGTGGGTCTTCGTGGGGACCGCGGTTTCCGATCGTTCGGTGCAGGGTTCGAAGATCGCCGCGCTGGAGCAGGCGGTGGCCTCCACCGAGGCGCAGTACGCGAGCCTGCTGGCGGCGCGGGATCGACAGAAGAACCTGCTCGCCCAGTATCGCGCCCGCCTGGAGGAGTTCGGCGCGTTGCCCACCGAGGCGGCGACGGAACCGTACGTCATCGCTCTTTCGGAGCTGGCCCGGCGCTGCGGATTGCAGATCGTTCGCCAATCGCCCCTGCCGGGGCAGACGTATCCGGGGCTGCGCGTCGATCCGTTCCTTTTGGAGGTTCGCGGGTCGTTCGGTTCGATGGTGCGCTTCCTTGCGGGCGTGGAGCACATGCCCTTCTGGGCGGACGTCAGCCACGTGCGCATCGGAGGGGATGAGGGACGGGGGCGGCGGGATCCCGACGAGCGTTCGGCGCTTTTGACGTTCAACGTCTTCTCGGCCGATCTCCGCGAGCGGGAGGGAGGCGGAACGTGATGTCGGCACAGCGGAAACGCGTGTATCTGACCCTTCTGGCGATCGGCGCGGTGGCGCTGCTCGTGGACCGCTTGGTGCTGTTGCCGCGGCGGCACGGTCCGGCGCCGGTGTTCGGCGGCGTGTTGCCGGTCCAGCCGGACGCATCGACGACGCAGGCGACGTCGGCGCCGGTCGAGGACTGGGTGCCGCTGATCCCGTTTCCCTCCGGCGTGGAATCGCTGGCGGAGGACGCCTCGATGCGCGATCTGTTCCAGGCGCCGGAAGGGATCGACCCTGCGCCGACCCGAACGAACACGATGACAGAGGCGAAGGCGCCTTCTCCATCCGCGTCGTTTCAGGAGGTGCATCGGCTTACCGGTGTGCTGGTGGGGGAATCGGTTCGCGGCGCGTTGGTGGACGGTCGTTGGGTCCGAGTAGGCGAATTGGTATCGGGCTGCGAATTGAGCAATGTCACTGGAACACACGCGGTGTTCACCTGTCCGGACGGGACGGTGACGCTGTCATTAGCGGACGAGACGGGAAAGATTCGAAACTAAAGCGGGTGGAAGGCATCCGCGATACATATCGTAGATTGGTTCTGGAGGACTCTCGAGCGGGCACGGGTGTGTCCGGGGGAGTTCGGAAGCGACCGGGTTGGAACGGAAGATGGAAACGATGAAAAGGAACACACGTCGCGCGTTCAGTCTCGTGGAGTTGGTGATCGTGGTGGTGATCATCGGGGTCATTGCGGCGATCGCCGTGCCGCGGATCAGCCGGGGGGCCCGCGGGGCGGGCGATGCGGCGTTGCGGGGGGATCTGGCCGGTCTGCGCAACGCCATCGACATGTACGCCGCCGAACACAACGGTGCCTGGCCCGGGGCGGACGGTTTGGAAGCCACCTTCCTGGACCAGTTGACCAAGCGCACCGATGCGGCGGGCAACGTGGGGACGACGGCGGGCACGCACATTTACGGGCCGTACCTGCGCGGCGGGATGCCGCCCATTCCCGTCGGTCCCAACATCGGCGCCACCGGCATCATCATGACCACGACGACGCCGATCCAGACGGCTGTGTCCGAGCTGACGACGACCGCCGGTTGGGTCTACAACTATCAGACCGGCGAGATCATCGCCAACACCAACGACCTGGACGAGCAGGGCGTCGGATACGACACGTACTGATTTCCGATGTCGGCGGCGATCGGATCCGCCGGGTCCGGTCGCGGCCGAAGGTGGTATGAAGTTGCGGACGTGCGGTCGAGCTTATCGGCCGCACGTTTCCTTTGGCATTGTGCCCTGACGTATCGTACGCTTCGTGCGAGGAGGGGTGTGGACATGATCGCTTCATCCGTCATCGACCACAGCCGGATCCGGCGACGGGCGTTTTCGCTCGTGGAGATGGTGATGGTGGTGGCGATCCTGGGGATCGTGGCGGCGATTGCGGCACCGCGCATGACGACCGCCGCCCGCAGCGCCACCGCCAACGCGCTGACCGCGAATCTCGCCAGCGTCCGAAAAGCCATCGACATGTACTATGCCGAACACGGGCGCTACCCGGGATATGATCCGTCCACGGGGCTGCCGGACGGCACCTTCTTCGTCAAGCAGCTCACCATGTTCACCGACCTGAGCGGTCGTCCCAGCGCCACGTTTTCCGCGGCGACCTACCGGTATGGGCCTTATCTGCGTGGTCCCTTCCCGAAGAACCCGACGAACCACCTGGATACGGTGCACGTCAAGGCGACGCCGAGCGATCCGAACCCGGCGGACGGGTCGGTCGGCTGGATCGCGGTTCTTTCCCACGGCTATTTCGGCATCAGCGCCACCAACAGCGGACTCGACAGCATCGGGATCGTGAAGCCGGGGGCCAAGAACGACGTCCGCGCGGCGGAACAGGTCGGCGGCAGCGTCCTGGCTACCGGGTAACGAAAGCGAACCCGTGCGGGGTGGAGTCCGTCACGAGGGCCTGTGCAGGGGACGCGCCGCCCGACGCCGGTCCGGCGCCGTTTTTTTTTCGGACCGTTGCTCCCTTTGCCGTGTCTCGCCCCTTTCTTCGCAGGCGGACGGACTGCGTTCCGATAGATTCTGCGGAGCAATGAGGAGTGGCTTGATGGATGCACTGCGCCGACAGAACCGGGTTCGCCGCGTCGGGCGGGGATTCACACTGCTCGAACTCCTCGTGGTGTTCCTGATCCTAGCGGTGTTGATGGCCGTGGCCGTGCCGCGGCTCGGGGAGCTTTCCGCTCGTCGCCGATTGGCGGCTGCCGTCACCCGCGTGCGGACGGATATCGACTACGCCCGGCGGATGGCGAGGGCCGCCGGCACCACGCGGTCCGTGGTTTTCAAGGTATCGTTGAACCGATACCAGCTCGCCGGCGCCGGCGACCTCGACCACCCCGGAGATGCGTATGTGGTGGACCTGGGAGCCGAACCGTACCGGGCCGAGATCGTTTCCGCCCTGTTCGGCACGACGAACGTTCTGACCTTCGACGGGTACGGGCAGGTGGAAAAGCCCGGCTCCGTCGTGCTGCGCGTGGGGGCGTACCAGGAGACCCTTCAGATCCCGGACAACCAGGGCAACCCGGGGATGCCCGGTCCGCCGAGCCTGATTCAGTGATGAACCGCGGTTGGAGGACATTCCGTCGGGGAACCACGCTGATCGAGCTGGTGCTGGCGATGGCGGTGGCGTCGCTGGTCCTCGTCGGGTTGGGTACGGCGGCGGCGCTTGCCTCGCGTGCAATGCCCGGCCAGCCCCATCCCGCATCCCTTGCGAGAGAAGGTCGCGATGTGCTGGACCGGATGGCGGAGGAACTTCTCACCGCGACGGGGTTCTCCGATTCCGATCGAACACCGAACTCCGTCACGTTCACCGTCCCCGATCGCAATGCCGACGGTGTCGACGAAACGATCCGCTATTCCTGGTCGGGCGTGACCGGGGATCCGCTCAAGCGGCGCTACAACGGGAATACGGCCGAGGTCGTGGCGGACAACGTGCAGACCTTTTCCCTCGCGTACGATCTTTCGAGCAAGCTTCAAGGAACCGTAACCGTTTACCGCCTTCGGGAAGTACAGATCGTCTTGCAGTTCGGCGCGGACGACGCCGCCCAGGTGCGCACGAGCGTGCGCATCCTCAACGCACCGGTGGTGGCGGGACCATGATCGGCATGACGACCCGGGCGGCGAAAGCGTGTTCCGTTCTCGTATGCCGAGCCGCGGGCTTGAGCCCGCCCGATGTCACGGGATTCCGCCCGCCTCCAACGGGGAACAGAGCGGCGCAGAGGTTCGATAAACGTGCAAACGGAAAACGCATTGGGAAACGAACGGCTTTCAGCATGGTCGAGGTGGTGATCTCCGTGGTTCTGGTGGGGGGGCTGCTGGTGGCCTCGTTGCATCTGGTGGCGGCAGCCGCCGGCAGTGACCGGATGCTTCAAAACGTCTCGCGCGGGCAGACGCTGGCCGAGGAACTGCTCACCGAAATCACCCGCAAGGCGTACGAAGACCCGGATGATGCGCCGGTCTTCGGACGTGAAGCGGGTGAACTGGCGGTGACGCGGAGCGCGTTCGACGACGTGGACGATTACAACGGTTGGTCGTCCAGTCCGCCGCAGGCCGCCGATGGAACGCCGCTGTCCGCTTTCGCCGACTGGACCCGACAGGTCCGCGTCCGGTGGGTGACGCTCGGCGATCCGGAGGTTTTGTCCCTGGCCGAATCCGGCGTCAAACGGATCGACGTCCAAGTCAAGGATCCGGCCGGTCGACTTCTCGGCCAGGCCACTGCGCTGCGGACGAAGGCGGGAGACGTCATCAACGCGGATCCCGGCGTGCCGATCGACTGGCAGACGCCCTGATGACACTCCATCGAAAACGATACGCCGGATCAGGAACCGTGATGGACCGTCCGGGAGCATGCGAGCGTTCTTCGCTCTCATCTTCTGAGCCGCGGGCT
>CAZNQN010000195.1:0-5424 GCA_964574925.1 uncultured Phycisphaeraceae bacterium
GACCTTGGCCGCCGCCTGTACGCCGGCGGCGTCCGGCTCTTTCTCCGCCGGTTCCGGAGCAGGCTCTACCGGCCCCCGCCCGGCGACCCGCTCCAGCCAGACGGTCCGCGTGGGGAAGGCGAACGCCACGCCGAGCCGCTCGGCCAGGCGCAGAATATCCACGAACAACCGGTGCCGCTCCCGAAGCTCGGTGCTCCAGTCCGGCGTCTCGAAGAACATGTACAGCAGAATGTCCAGCGACGAATCGGAGAACTGGTTGAGGTAGACGTGGTAGTAGTCCTTGCGGGTGTACGGGTGCAGGCGGATCAGTTCGCGGATGCCTTCGCAAAAGGCCTCGATCTTCTCCGGCGGCGTGTCGTAGGTGACGGAGAGCATCACCTTCGTCCGGCGGTAGCGCCGCGCGCCGAAGTTGTCCACCTGCGTGTTGACCATCTTGGAGTTGGGAATGGTAACCAGTGAATGGTAGAAGGTCCGCACGCGCGTCGAGCGGAACCCCACATGTTCCACCGTCCCTTCCACGTCGCCGATGCGGATCCAGTCGCCGATGCCGAAGGGCCGATCGAACAACACCGTGACGGAGCCGAAGAAGTTGCCGATGGTATCCTGGGCGGCGAACGCCAGCGCCACACCGCCGATGCCCAAAGCGGCGAAGATCGTCTTCCACTCGTAATCCATCCACTCGGCGATCATCAACAGACCGACCACCACCACGAAGATCCGCAGGATCTTGCGCAGCATGGGGATGAGCACATCGTCGAAACGGGTGAGGCGCACGTCGGGATCGGCGGCGATGCGGCTGCCCACCACGTCCACATACCGATACGCCGCCCACACCGCGCTGACCCCCAGCAGCAGCTTCAGCAGTCGCAGCAGCGGACCGAGCAGCGGTTCGGGCAGCCCCAGCCAGGGCACCGCCACGTACAAGAGGCACACCACCAGAAACGCCGCGGAGGATCGCGCGATGGGCCGCTGCGCCGACGCTTCCAACGGGATGCGCTTACGGCGCAGCCACAACCCCAGCAGCAGCCCGAACCCCCACGTCGCCACCAGGAAGACCATCCATCCGAGCAGCAGAAACACCGCCAGCGCCGCCCACTGCCACCCGGCCGCCGGACCGATCTCCCGTTTCGCCCAGTCCGGCAGACGGCGCTCGAACCGCTGCTTGAGCGTGAGACGCTCCTTGACACCTGCTTCCCGCAGCTCGCGGATGAGCGGTTTGCGCTCCCACGCCTTGTACAACGATTCGATCGACGCCACCGTCCGCGGCGAGAAGCGCCACTCCCCGACGACGGGCAGCAGGTCCGCCGGCCACTTCCCTTCCGGCACCGTCTCCACCCGCGCCAGCTCGATCTGCCCCGCGTCGCCGGCATACCAGACATACGGCGGGCCGACCGGATCGTCGGGAATTTCGTCGAGGACGACGAGCTCGATGCGGTCCATGACGGCCTTGAGCGCCATGGCCAGCTCCGGCGCCTTGACCCGCCACGATTCCGGATCGCGCCCGGAGGGGTCGAGGCAGCGGACGGCCTCCTCCACGTCCGGCGGGTCCGCGTTCATCGCCTCCAGGAAGGTGCGCATCGTCGCGCGGGCGGATCGGCGCTGGGCGGGGACTTCACCCGTAGCCTGGGCCTTTTCGGCCTTTTCCTCGATCTTCCGTGCCGCGATCGCCTCCAACGCCGGCAAAGAGGCGAGCGTCTCCGGCGCAAACCGCCATTGCCCCGTGTTGGGATCCCGCGCGAGGACGATCAACGGCGCCGTCTTCTCTCCTTCGGACGGCTCCCCGCGATAGAAGACGTAGGTGTCTTCCTTCGGCGCTTCCGGGATGTCGTCGAGGCGGACGCCCAGCGTCTGGATCACCAGCCGCAGACGGCGGGCGAGCTTCCGCGCCTGTTGATCGACGTTCTCCCCCGTCAGCCGCGTGAGATCGAGACAGGCGACGGCGTCTTCGATCCGCTCGGGCCGATCCCCCAACGAATCCTGCACCGCCAGCAGGAAGGTGCGCATCGTCGCCCGCGGCGTCCGCAGGTCCACGCGCGACGGGTTCGCCTCCGGCGGTCCTTCCACCTTCGACGGTACATCGAGCACAAGCGGCGGCGCCCACGCGGCGCAAAGCAACACCACGGGCCAAAGCAGCCAGACGGTCCTCCTCCTCCTCGTAGCGCGGTTCCCAAAACCGCGGGCTGGAATGGTCCCCATCGGCTGCGTTCGGAGGACGGATGGCTCGCGCGGGCTGAAGCCCGCGGCTCGGAATACGAAAACGGAAAATGCTCTGAACCTCCGCAGCCAACGGCGCCGCACGTCCGGGAAGCCGCATCGTGTTCGCACGGCGGTTGCGCGCGACGACGGGCGAAGCCAATCGGAGCCGCGACCGTGAGGGAGCGGTTGTTGTTCTCTTCGAAGCGCAGCAGGGCGCCCGAAGGTGGAAGAGCTTGCGAAACGGACGGTGTGCCCATTCGTCGCAAGGGGTTCCGCAGGGGGCGACCGGAACCTCGCGCGGGCAAGAACCCGCGGCTCGGTGAGGGAGGACGTCCCGAAGTTCCGTCTACGCATCATGGGACACGGGCCCGTTTCGGTTTCCGTCACGAATCAACTTCGTCACCGACAATCATGCCGACACAACCGGAGCCGCCGCCCGCTCCCGGATCCCATCGAGAGGAATCGGGCGGCGGTGGGGACCGAGGAAGCAGACGGCCTCAGGACCGAGCAGCTTGCATACCGCCGCCGCGAACGCCGGCGTGCACGCCACCCGCAGGCTCGCGTGACATTCGATCTGTGCAACCCACGTCTCCTGCCTCCGGACATTCAGGTAGACGCGCGTCGGGCCGCGAAACCGGCGCAGGAGCTCCACAAGCGCCTCAAGATCGGTGTCTTGCCGCATGTCGAGGATGACGGCCGAGCTGAGCTCCGTCGCCGCCTCCGCCGCCACCAGACGCTCCGCCCGCAGCGACGGCTCCTCCCGCGTGCGGTCCACTTCCCCATCGACAAACAGCAGCGTATCGGGTTCCAGCAACTCGCGGCAGCCCTCCAGCAGTTCCGGCAACACGCGCACCTCGACGCGCCCGTGGAGGTCTTCGATCGTGAGAATGCCGAGCCTGCGCCCGGATTGTTTGCCGCTCCGCGTGGCGATGGTCCGCAGGTGCGTGACGATCCCGCCGACGATGACGCGCTTCCCGTCCGGATGCCGCGCCAGGTCGGCCGTCGTCGCCGTCCCGCACGCCGCCAGCAGACGCTCGTGCGACGCCAGCGGGTGCCGCGTGATGTAGAACCCCAGCACCGCCTTCTCGCGGGCCAGCAGTTCCGGTTCGGGCCACTCCTCGTCCGCGACGGCGACTTCGCGAGGCCTTTCCGCGCCGCCGTTGTCCGATCCGAACAACCCCAGTTGTCCGCTCCGCCGGTCCTGCTGCACGGTCTGTCCGTGCGTGATCGCCTGGTCGAGCGCCTCATGCAGCCCCCGCCGCGGTTTTCCCATCGAATCGAACGCCCCCGCACAGATCAGCGCTTCGAGGGTCGCCCGGTTGACGGCCGTCAGGTCCACCCGTTCGCAGAAGTCGAACAGGGAGGAAAACGGACCGCCTTCGTCCCGCGCCGCAATGATCGCCTCGACGGCCTTGGCGCCGACGCCCTTGATCGCCCCCAGCCCGAACCGGATCACGCCGCGCACCTCGTCGTCGGCGGGCGGCTTGCCGTTCCCCCGCGCGGCCTCTTCCGTAATTCGTTCGATCCGAAAGGAGTAGTCGGAGCGGTTGATGTCCGGCGGGGCGACGGCGATGCCCATCTCCCGGCAGTCCTCCCGGTACTCGGCGATCTTGTCGGTGTTGGACATTTCCAGCGACAGCAGCGCCGTCATGAACGCCACCGGGTGGTAGACCTTCATCCATGCCGTCTTGTACGCCACCAGCGCGTAGCCGGTGGCGTGCGCCTTGTTGAAGGCGTACCCGCCGAACTTGAGGATGTCTTCGAAGATCCCCTCGGCCGTCCGCCGCTTCAGCCCGTTCGCCTCGCACCCCGTGAGGAACGGCTCCCGCATCGCCTCGATCATGTCCTTCTTCTTCTTGCTGATGGCCTTGGCGAGGCGGAAGGCGCGTTTCAGCTCGATTCCCCCCAGGCGGTGCACCAGGCGCGACACCTGTTCCTGGTAGACCAGAATGCCGTAGGTCTCCTCCAGCACTTCGGTCATCACGGGGTGCGGCGTCGTCCACGACTTGCCGTGCTTGCGCTCGATGTAGTCGGGGATGTTCTCCATCGGTCCGGGACGGTAGAGGGCGTTGGCCGCGATCAGATCTTCGATGCGGTTGGGTTTCATCCGCATCAACACCTCCCGCATCCCCCCCGATTCGAACTGGAAGACGCCCTTCGTCTCCCCGCGGGCGAACAGTTCGTAGACGCGCGGGTCGGTCAGATCGACGGCACCCAGGTCGATGGTCGTTCCCGTGGAGGCTTCCGCCAGTTGCCGCGCCCGCTCCAGCACCGTCAGCGTCCGCAGCCCCAGGAAATCCATTTTGAGCAGCCCGACCCGTTCCACCGTCGGCCCGTCGAACTGCGTCACCAGCGTGTCCTGTCCCGGCGCCTTGCAGACGGGCAGGTATTCGACGAGCGGTTCGTCGGCGACCACCACGCCGGCGGCGTGCACTCCGGCGTTGCGGGCCATCCCCTCCAGCTTCCGTCCGATGTCGATGATCCGCCGCACCTGCGGATCCTGGTCGTAGCGCTTCTTCAGCTCCGGTTCCTGCGCCAGCGCCTTCTCCAGCGTCATCTTCAGCTCGAAGGGGATCAGCTTGGTAAGCCGGTTGGCCTCCTCGAACCCCATCCCCAGCACGCGGGCGACGTCCTTGACCACCGCCCGCGCCTTGAGCGTGTTGAACGTGATGATCTGCGCCACGTGCCCGTAGGTTTCCCGCACGTACTCGATCACCCGCGCCCGCCCTTCCTGGCAGATGTCCAGGTCGATATCGGGCATCTCATCGCGGTCCGGATCCATGAACCGCTCGAAATACAACCCGTAGCGGATGGGATCCGGGTCGCTGATGAACAGGCAATACGACACCACGGCGCTGCACCCGCTGCCCCGCGCGCCGACGGGGATGCCGTTGCGGCGGGCGAAGTTCACGCAGTCCCACACGATCAGGAAATAGCTCGCGAACCCCTTGCTCGTGATGACCTCCAGCTCGTAGTCGATCCGCTCGCGGAGTTCGTCCGTGATCGTGCCGTAGCGCTTCTCCGCCCCTTCGTAGACCAGCCGCCGCAGGTAGTCGGCGTCGGAGAGCGGTCGCCCCGTCTCGTCGCGGATCGAATCGGGGACGCGGAAGACCGGCGCGTGCCGCGTGGACAGGTCCAGCTCCACGTCGCACATCCGCGCCACGCGCAACGTGTTCTCCAGCGCCTCCGGATGCTCGGGAAAAAGGGAGGCCATCTCCTGCGGGCTTT
>CAZNQN010000196.1:0-4081 GCA_964574925.1 uncultured Phycisphaeraceae bacterium
CCCCTGACGGCGGCGGCGCGACGGGTAGGATGGGATCCAGGCTCGATCGGCCCATGCGGAACGATCTTCCCTTTTCCGAGCGTCTGATGCGCGGTGACGCGGGCGCAGGATGGGCGCCGTTGCGCGGCGCGCTGCGCGTGCTGGAAGCGGGATATGCGGGGGCGGTCGGGCTTCGCAATCGTGCGTACGATCGTCGCGGTCCGCGCTTTCGTCTTCCCGTTCCCGTCATCAGCGTGGGGAATGTGACCGCGGGGGGGACGGGCAAGACGCCGACGGTGATCGAACTGGTGCGGCGGCTGGACGCGCGGGGTCGGAACCCGGCCGTCGTCGCCCGCGGATACGGCGCGGCCGACGGCGAGGGAAACGATGAAGAACATCTCGTGCGTTCGCGCTGCCCCGGCGTGATCTACGTGTCCGATCCCGATCGGGCGCAGGGGGCGTGGCGGGCGCACGAAACCTTCGGGGCGGACGTGATCGTGCTGGACGATGCGTTCCAGCATCGCCGATTGCACCGCACACTCGACCTCGTGCTCATCGACGCCACCTGCCCGTTCGGTTACGACCACCTGCTGCCGCGGGGTCTGCTGCGCGAGCCGGTGTCGTCATTGCGGCGGGCGGATGCGATCCTGCTCACCCGTTGCGATCTCGTCTCGCAGAGCGAGCGGAGCCGGATCGAAGAGCGGTTGCAGCGGGCGGCGCCGCAGGCCGAGCTTCTCCGGTGTTCGCACCGCGTCCGCGATGTGGCGTACCTCGACGGGGAGCCGGTGGAATCGGCGCTGGAGGGGCGAAAGGTGATATTGCTGGCGGGGATCGGTCGTCCCTCCGCCTTCGCCGCCACCTGCCGGTTGCTCGGTGCGGACATCGTGGGGACATGCTGGCGAGGCGATCACGCCCGCTACGGACCGCGGGATGTGAAGCGATTGTTTCGTCCGGGTGGATTGCCGCCGCATGATCTGATCCTGACGCCGGAAAAGGACGCCGTGAAGCTCGCTCGCCTGCCGCGGGTTCCCAAGCGGGCGGTGGCCGTCGTGGGGATCGACATCGCGTTTTCCGAGCGGGACGATAGAATGCTGGATACCCTGCTGGACCGGACGCTCGGCGAGGAATCCGCGACATGACCCGTCCCTACCGCCCCATCGACGTTTCCCGCCTGCGGACGTACAGCGTCTCGCACCGGCGGCACAAGGCCGACCGGGGCCGACTGGTAGCCCTTCCCGAAAAAGGTGCGTCGGCCGCCGAGCTGCTCGACGCCCTGCCCGATTATCTGGGAGCACGGTCGCTGCGGCGGATCGTGGATCGGGTGGTCGAGGCCGTGCGCGCGAAGCGTCCGGTGGTGATGGCCTTCGGCGCCCACGTGCTCAAGGTCGGGTGCGGACCGATCCTGGTCGATCTGATCCGTCGCGGCGTTCTGCGGGCGGTGGCGGGCAACGGCGCGTGCGCCATCCATGACGTGGAGCTGGCGCTGCTCGGCAAGACCAGCGAGGAGGTGGCCGAAACCATCCGCGACGGTTCCTTCGGGATGGTGGAGGAGACGCTCTCGTTCTTCAACGAGGCGGTCGCGCTCGCCGATCGGCAATCGCTCGGCTTGGGGGAAGCCGTCGGGCGTCTCCTGATCGAACGGGAAGCGCCGTACCGCTCGGAAAGCGTGTTCGCGGCGGCGCTGGAAGCGGGAGTCCCCGCCACGGTGCACATCGCGCTGGGGACGGACACCGTGCACGTTTCCCCGAAGGCGGACGGAGCGGCTTGGGGAGCCGCGAGCCTGCGCGACTTCCGCTTGATCTGCGACGTGGTGTCCGACCTCGGGGCGGCCGAGGGATCGGACGTGGGGGGCGTGTGGATCAACGTCGGCTCGGCCGTGGTGTTGCCGGAGGTGTTTCTCAAAGCAGTGGCCGTCGCGCGGAACCTCGGCGCCGATCTGGATGCGATGACAACGGCCAACTTCGACATGATCCGCCACTACCGACCGGGGGAGAACGTCGTGCGCCGCCCCGTTCTGCCGGGTCGCGGGTGGGAGGTGATCGGACAGCACGAGATCCTGCTTCCCCTGTTCCGCCAGGCCGTCATCGAACGGTTGGAGTGACACGCGGGACCGTCATGAAACGAAAGGCCGTCTTTCTCGATCGGGATGGAACGATCATCGAGGACGTCGGGTACGTGTCCCGCCCCGATCAGGTGCGGTTGCTGCCCGGCGCGGCGGAAGCGATTCGCCGGCTTCGCCGGGCGGGGTATCTCGTGGTGATCGTGTCCAACCAGTCGGGCGTCGCCCGCGGTCTGCTGACCGAGGACGATCTGGAGACCGTTCATCAACGGATGATCGATCTGCTGGCGGCGGAGGGGGCGACGATCGACGGGACCTATTACTGCCCGTTTATCGACGGGAAGGATGCGAAGGTCGCCGCCTATCGGCGGAAGAGCTTGCTTCGCAAACCGGAAGCGGGGATGCTGCTCAAAGCCGCCGAGGAACTCGACATCGACCTGGCGCGCTCGTGGATGATCGGCGATGCGGATCGGGACATGGAGGCCGGTCGTCGGGCCGGGTGCCGATCGATTCTGCTGCGAACCGTCGATGACGATGCGCAGACCGGACGGGGAGGCCTGGCCGCGCACAACGGCGTCTTTCGGGCGGCCGACCTGCTGGAGGCGACCGACATCGTGGAGACACAGGATCGACAGTCGACCGTCGAGGAGACGGGGCAGAAGGGAACGTCTTCCGCAGGCGGGGCGGACGATGAGGTCGTCTCCTGGTTGCGACGGATTTCCGAACAGCTCGATCGGGATCGCCGTTCCCGCTTGCAGGACGATTTTTCGCTCCTGCGCATGTTCGGTACGCTGGTGCAGATGTTCGCGATCGTGACGGCGCTGTGGGGCGTGGTGCCGCTGTTTGCGGGCGAGTCGGGACCGGCCGTCGCCCGCTTCTGCCTGGCGATCTTTCTCCAACTGGCCGCCGTCACCGCCTTCGTCCTCGATCGGTGGAAGTAACACCTTTCTTGGAAAATCGCGGGCGGTCCCTCTGCCGTCGGATGTGGACGGAGTCCGGTGGCCTTGCACAGGCGTAAAGCCTGCGGCGCGGAACGCGATGCGTACGCTTGCCCGCGGATGCGATGGCGGTCCGGCGTCCGTGGGTGATCACGTCGCGGGGACGGGGGTTCGGCGAACGACCGGCGGGGCCGGGTCTTTCCCCTGCAAGGCGCGAAGGATCTTCTCCGGCGTGATCGGCAGATCCTTGATCCACACCCCGGTCGCCTGGGCGATGGCGTGGGCGACGGCACCGAGCACCGGCAGGGTGCTGCCCTCGCCGATCTCCTTGGCGCCGAACGGGCCGTTCGGCTCGTAGGAATCGACGAAGCCGCTGAAGATGTCCGGGGCGTCCTTGATGGTCATCATCAGGTAGCCGTGCAGGTTGGGGTTGAGGATGCGGCCCTTCTCGTCGAACTGCACGTCTTCCAGAACCGTTTCCCCGGCGCTCATGACGATGGCGCCCTCGACCTGTCCGTGGGCGGCGGAGGGGTTGATCGGCGTGCCGCAGTCGTGATAGTCGGTGAACCGTTCGAAGCGGACCTTGCCCGTTTCCAGATCGACGGACAGCTCGCAGATGCAGGTGCCGAAGGAGTACGCCGGGCTGGTGCCCACCGTCGCCCCCTTGTAATCCCCGCCGAGTCCGTCCGGCGGTTTGTAGCAGCCGGTGCCGACGAGCGGCCCGTTGTCGTTGAAGTACCGGCGGGCAACCTCCTCCCAGGGAACCGAGCGGGCGGGATCGGCGGGGAGGAAGAAGCGGGCGTTGCCGACTTCGATATCATCGGGGTTCGCATCGAGCAGCCGGGCGGCGTAGGGTTTCATTTTCTCCACCACCGCGTAGCCGGCGCGGGAGACGGCGTGACCGGCCATCAGCGTGACGCGGGAGGAGTACGCCCCCAGATCGAGGGGGGCGATGTCGCTGTCCTGGCTGTGGATGCGGATCCGGGACGGCGGGATGCCCAGCGCCTGGGCGCACATCTGGACGAGGACGGTGTCGCTGCCCTGGCCGATCTCGGCGGCGCCGATCATGAGGATGGCGGCCATGCCGTCCTCGCTGATCCGCACG
>CAZNQN010000196.1:4091-4511 GCA_964574925.1 uncultured Phycisphaeraceae bacterium
GGGAAGATGGATTTCTTCTTGAACGGTTCGCGCCCCTTTTCGTGGGAAAGCTGCACCTGTCCACGGTAGATGCAGTATCCGGCGCCGGAGACGAACCCGCCGCATCCGACGCCGATCCCCCGTCCGCGGGGCAGGCGGCCGTACTTTTCCGTCCAGCGGGCATCCTTCGCGGCCGCGTCGAGGGTGGCCGTGAACTCGCAACTGCTGATGTCCATATCGTTGATGGTGCGGGTGTTGGGGGTGATGGCGTTGCGGCGGCGGATCTCGATGGGGTCGATGCCCAGGTCGTCGGCGACCATGTTGAGCAGGCACTCGAAGGCGAAACGAGGCTGGGGGACGCCGTGCCCGCGCATGGCGCCGCAGGCGGGCTTGTTCGTCATCACCCGGTAGCCGTCGTATTTGTAATTGGGGATCTTATAC
>CAZNQN010000196.1:4521-5341 GCA_964574925.1 uncultured Phycisphaeraceae bacterium
GCGTGGGGAGGACGCTGCCGGCGTAATAGGCCGTCGCCACCCCGAAGGAGGAATACGCCCCGCCGTCGAGATGGATTTCGCTCTGGAAGGCCTGGATCCGTCCCTCGCGATCGACGCCGAGTTTGAATCGCATGTGCTGTTTGTGGCGTCCGCGTCCGTGGTGGAACATCTCCTCGCGGGTGTAGCGCATCTTGACGGGTCGGCCGATGCGCCGACTGAGCAGCGCGGCGCAGAGGTCGAGGGGGGTGGTCTCGGCTTTGCCGCCGAAGCCGCCGCCCACGGCCGGGCGGATCACCCGCACCTTGCCCAGCGGCAAGTGCAACACGTGGGCCATCATGTACTGCACGTAATGGGGCACCTGCGTGGAGGTGTAGAGGACGAGCGTGCCGTCCGACTGCCATTCGGCAATGGCGGCGTGCGGTTCGAGCGGCGACTGGTAGATGTGGTTGCCGGTGAACGTCTCCTCCCGCACGTGATCCGACTCGGCGAAGCCTTTCTCCACGTCCCCGAAGTGCTGGGACACGTGGGTGTTGATGTTGCGCTCGTAGCGCTCGTGCAATTGCGGCGCGTCCGGTCGAACGGCCTCGATCGGATCGAACACCGCCGGCAGCTCCTCGTATTCGACCTCGATGAGCCGCAGTGCCCGTTCGGCCGTCTCCTCGTCGACGGCGGCGACGGCGGCGACCTCGTCCCCCACGTGGCGGACCTTGTCCTTGGCCAGGACGTACTCGTCGTAGCGGGCGGGCGAGACGCCGTACATCGTGTCGGGCACGTCTTTGCCGGTGATCACGCACAACACGCCGGGCAGCACCTCCAAGGT
>CAZNQN010000197.1:0-5078 GCA_964574925.1 uncultured Phycisphaeraceae bacterium
GCCGGCGGTGACCGGGTCCACCGTGGGGCTGCGCCATCTGGAGCTGGCGGTGGAGACCGACTACGACCTGTTCCGGATGTTCGGGGATGCGACGGCGACCTTCGATTACGTCGTGCTGATGTACGGCGAGGTGAGCAACATCTACATGCGCGACGTGGACACGTGGATCGAGGTGGTGTTCGTGCGGGTGTGGGACCAGCCGGACGATCTGTTCAACGGCCCGGATCCGCTGTTCCAGTTCTACCCGTACTGGGAGGCGCACATGGGGGCGGTGCAGCGGGACGCGGCCCAGTTCTTCTCCGGGCGGCGGGATTTTCCCTTCGGCGGGCAGTCGTTCCTGCAACAACTCTGTGCGTTCGGATACGGCGTCGTCGGATACGCCGCGGGGTTCTTCCCCGATCCGTCGAAACCCAGCCCGTACAACTGGGACGTGTCGGTCACCGCCCATGAGCTGGGCCACACGTGCAACGCGCCGCATACGCACGGGATCGGGCTGGACACTTGCGACAACCCCAACACCACGCCGCGGCGGGGTTCCATCATGGCGTACTGCGGGCAGACGTGGAGCGGGATGAACGCGAACATGGACAACTACTTCCACCGGCAGATTCAGCCGCTGATGGAGTCGCACATCACGACGTCGGCGTGCATCGCGCTGGATTGCAACATGAACGGCGTCCCCGACGCGACGGACATCGCGACCAACACGAGCGACGACGTCAACGGCAACGGCGTGCCGGACGAGTGCGAGGATTGCAACGGCAACGGCATCCTCGATCCGCTGGATATCTCGCTCGGCGGCATCCCGGACGTGGACGGCAACGGGATCCCCGACGAATGCGAACCGGACTGCAACGGCAACGGCGTGCCCGATGCCCGCGACATCGCGCTGGGAACCAGCACCGACCTGTACGGCAACGACGTTCCGGACGAATGCGAGGCCGACTGCAACGGCAACGGCGTCTCCGACTACACCGAGATCCAGGCCGATATGACCCTGGACAAGGACCGCAACACCATCCTGGACACCTGCCAGGATTGCGACGGCGACGGCATCCTTGACTTCGACGAGCTTTCCGGGGCGCACAACCTGTGGGTGGCGAGCGGGCTGACCGATTCACCCATCCGCCGGTTCCTGCTGGAAACGGGGGTGTTGATCCAGACCTCGACGGGGGGATTGGTCCGCGGGGCGAACGACTTGATCGTGGTAGGGAGCGGACCGACGGCCCGCATCCTGGTCAGCAGCGACGGCGACGCCCGTGTGATGGAGTTCAATGCCCAGGGGCAGTACGTCGGCGACCTGGTGCCGACCTTCAGCGGCGGCCTTGTCGAGCCGACGGGGCTGGTGATGACCGACGGGGGGACGCTGCTGGTGGCGGACGCCACCAATGATCGGGTGATCGCATACGACGGCACCACCGGCGCGCCCATCGGGGACTTCATCCCGCCCGGCTCGGGCGGTCTGGTCGGTCCGTTCGGTATGACGTTCGGACCGAACGGCAACCTGTTCGTGACCAGTTCGGCCGGGGAGGTGCTGGAGTATGACGGCGTCTCGGGGGCGTTCGTGCGCGTGCTCGTGAAGGCATCGGACAACGGGGGTCTGACCGATCCGCGGGGGCTGGCGTTCAAGCCGGACGGCAACCTGCTGGTGGCGAGCTACGGCACGGACGAGGTGCTGGAATTCGACGGGCTGACGGGTCGCCCGCGCGGCAAGTGGGCGCAGGTGGGGACGGAAACGGCGATCACCCAGGACAGCCCGTGGGGTGTGCGCGTCGGCCCCAACGGGCATGTGTATGTGACACGCACGGGGACGGCGTTCAGTTCCGGCGGGCCGATCAACGGCGGCGACGATCACGGTCTGGGGAAGGACAACGGTCTTCAGGTCGAGGAGTCCCACCTCACCGACGCCCGCATGTTCGAATACGACGTGTGCACGGGCAACTTCCGCCGGACGGAGATCGGCGGGAACGATCACGGGCTGGACTTCGCCACCGGGTTCGATTTCGTGGACGGGTTCGCGCTCGACTGCAACCTCAATTTCGTGCCCGACGATTGCGACATCGCCTCGGGGTTCAGCGCCGACGTCAACCGGAACGGCACGCCCGACGAGTGCGAAGTGGATTGCAACCACAACGGGCGATACGACCATCTGGACATCTGGCCGCGGGGGTCAAGCCTGGATTGCAACTGCAACTTCGTTCCCGACGAGTGCGACATCGGGACGATCAGCACCGATTGCAACGGCAACGGTCGCCCCGACGAGTGCGAAGCGCCGTTCGATTGCAACGACAACGGGATCCAGGACATCTGCGACGCGGTGACGGGGGTGGGCACCGACTGCAACGGGAACGGTCTGCTCGACAGTTGCGAGTCGATCGTGGCGACGGGCGTGCTGACGGCGGCGGACTTCGAAGACGGTTTGCCCCCCGGATGGACGGCGAGCGGTAGCTTCACGGTGACGGGCGCGTGCATGACGGCGTCTCCCTGCAACGGCTCGCAATGGGCCTATGCCGGCGATCCGGGAAGCTGCACCTACGGCGACGGGGAGGCGGGCACGCTCCTGTCGCCGCCGATCGATCTGCCGCTCGGTGACATCACCCTGTCCTTCTGCGAGGCGCGCGACACGGAAACGGACTTCGACTTCGTGGAAGTCTCCGTCAATGATGAGCTGATCTGGCGGGCGAGCGGCGCGACCGCCGGCTGGACGAGGCAGACGTTCGACCTGAGCCGCTTCGAAGGGCAGACGATCCGCCTCGTCTTCCGGTTCCAGAGCGATCCGAGTTTCAGCGGGTTGCTCGGCTGGCAGGTGGACGACATCCGCGTCACCACGACGCCGATGGCCGATTGCAACAGCAACGGCGTCCCGGACGAGTGCGAGCCGGACGGCAACGGCAACGGCATCCCGGACGCCTGCGAAGGGTGTGTGGCGTCCTCGGCACCGACGGGCGATCCGGAAGGGCCCAAGACCCGCCACGTCTCCTTCGCCGTCCCCGAAGCGGGCAGCAAAGCCGTGCGGGTGACGTTCGAATCCCTGCCCCCGCCGTTGGACGTCTACAACAACGCGCGGATGTGGGCGGTCAACCCGCGGGTGATCAGTGAGAACTCCGGGGTGGTCGATCCGACGGGCGCCCCCGGCTGGCCCACCACGGTGGTGGCGGAGCTGGGTTGCAGTCCGGACTACCGGGACTGGTCGTCGCTGGGACTGGTCCATCTGTACGGGCGGATGATCGTGCCGGGCGGCTCGTACCGGATCCAGGCGGTCGATTCGACGTGTCCGGAGACGGACGAAGCCTCGTATTCCCCGCCTCTGATCGTGGCGACCAGCGCGTGGGGCGACGTGACGGGCGGTTGCACGCCGCCGCCGTGCAGCCCGCCGGACGGGCGGGTGGACGTGACGGTGGACGTGACCGCCGTGCTGGACAAGTTCCGCAACGCGCCGGGCGCCTTGGGCAAGGCCCGGGCGGACGTGGACCCGATCATCCCCGACCAGTTGATCCAGATTGCGGACGTGACGCGGGTGCTGGACGCCTTCCGCTCGGGCCCGTATCCGTTCGACGCGGTCGATCCGCCGCCGTGCCCGTAGGAACCGATCGGGGGCGTCGAAACGAGCCGATCCGACGGTCCGCTTCCTCGGATCGACAGGGCGCCGGCCGGCCAAAGGCGCGGTGGCGTGGGGCGGGCCGGAGACGATCCGTGTCCGGTGGGCGGCGGGCGGATTTCGCTTTTGATTCTGCTTGACACGGGCCGCGTTGCTCCGTACATTGCGGGCCAGTTACGATTCTTCCTCGCGTGTCCGTAAACGACAGGAGGTCAACGCTATGCGACGGAACGCATCATTCCTTGTCACCTCGATGCTGGTGGTTTCCCTGGCGGGCGGTTGCAGTCTGTTCCGCAAGAACAAACCGGTGGCGGACGCCGGGTTCGAACCGGCGGCGACGTACGTGCCTCCGGCGGCCGAGCCGACGGAACGGGAGTCGCTCTACCGGCCGGCGACGGAGCCTGTGCAGGCGGAACGGTCGTACGACACGAGCGCTTCGCTGGCGGCCGCTTCCGAACCGACACCCGCCCCGGCGCCGACGCCCGCGCCGAGCGCCGGTCCTCGGTACCACACGGTGGTCCGGCACGACACGCTCTACGGTCTGGCCCGCAGGTACTACGGCGATGCCCGCCGCTGGCGGGACATCTACGAGGCCAACCGCAACGTGATCCGCGATCCCAACCAGATCCGCGTGGGACAGCGGTTGCTGATTCCGTAGGGACCGTTTTCTAAGCGGCATCCATAGAGCGAGGGCAAATCGCGGGCGCGATCCGAAAACGGATACGGTCCGCTCCCTCACGGTCGCGGCTCTGTATCGCCGGTCGCGGCTCAGTTCAAGCGGTCGCTGGTCGGTGGTGCATTCGCAGCTCAGAGGGGTGGTCACGGTGTTGCGGGAGGGGCATGTCCGCATTCCGCTTCATCGGATTGCCGGGTGATGTTCTGAAAGACCGCCCGCGGGGAGTACGGGGCGGCTCCACGGTCGGGCGGGGCGTGTTAAGATGGCCCGCATATGCGGGGAGGTGCGGTCAGCCCGGCCATTCGACTGGAGACGGACGTACGGTTCGTGCCGGGGGTGGGCCCGGTCCGGGCCGAAGCGCTCCACCGCCTGGGCGTCCGGACCGTCGGCGATCTGCTCGAACATTTCCCCTTTCGTCATGAGCACCTCCCTCGCTCGATTCCCATCGAGCGGGTCGAGCCTCCCGGACCGGTCACGGTCATCGGTCGGTTACGGCGGCTCCGTACGTTCCGGTCGCGGGGCCGGGTGGGGTTTTCCGGAGAAGTGATCGACGGCACCGGCGTTTGCCGGGTGCGGTGGTTCAACGCCGATTACCTGCGGGGTCGGCTCCGGACCGGCCAGACGCTGCGCCTGACGGGCGACGTCGAGGAAGACAACGGGGTGGCGCTGCTGACCAACCCGCGGGTCGAGTTTCCGCCGGCCGGGACGGACCCGTTCGATCAGGACGCGGATCGGTGGGAGCCGGTCTATCCCGCGGGGGGGACGCTGACCAGTCGGGACATCGCCCGCATCATCGAGCGCATT
>CAZNQN010000197.1:5088-5338 GCA_964574925.1 uncultured Phycisphaeraceae bacterium
GCGATCCTCGGCGGATGCGGCGACCGTTCGATCTGATCGACTTCCTGCCGCCGGCGCTGCGGAAGAAGCGGGGTTTGCCGGAGCGGGGGGCCGCCATCCGCCGGATCCATCGCCCGGAAGCGATCGAGGACGAACGCGCGGCGCGGCGGCGGTTCGCCTACGAGGAACTGCTGCTGTGTCAGTTGGCTGTGCAGCTCAGTCGGGTCAGGCTTCAACGGACGTCACGGACGAGGCCGATCCGCCTCACGAC
>CAZNQN010000198.1:0-5305 GCA_964574925.1 uncultured Phycisphaeraceae bacterium
CCCTGGTACTGAAGCGTCAGGTTGTGCCCGCCGACCCCGAAGGCGGTGACGTTGGAACCGAGGGCCGTCGAATCCGCCACCTCCAGCGGGATGTCGTCGTTTTCCGGCATTCCACGGAGCACCAGCGTCCCGCCCAGGTCCACGAGGGACACGATCGACCCGTCGCCGGGGCACGAACCGCTCAGCAGATAATCGCCCGGCACAAACGGCGTGCCGGTACCGCCGCCCCCGCCGCCGCCCGCCTCACAGGCGTCTCCCACGCCGTCGCCGTCTTCGTCCGCCTGATCGGGATTGGCATCATCCGGACAGTTGTCGCACACATCGCCCACGCCGTCGTCATCGGCATCGGCCTGGTCCGGATTGTCGTCGTCCGGACAGTTGTCGCAGACGTCGCCGACGTCGTCGCCGTCGGCATCGCCCTGATCTTCGTTGGGATCGTCCACGCAGTTGTCGCAGGCATCGCCCACGCCGTCGTCATCGGAATCGAGCTGATCCTGATTGGGCGTGTCCGGACAGTTGTCGCACTTGTTGGGCCAGCCGTCGGCGTCGCGATCGTCCTTGGAATTGATGAACGACGTGTGCTGTCCCGCACCGCCGAGCTGGTCGAATTTGCCTTCCGCCTCCTCGTTGAACGTGCACTCGAACAGACCGCTCGGATCCCGCTTCATGCCCGGCTGGAAGCACGTCGAGCGGGGCATCACCTCGCCCTCGAACTCCCCGTCGCAATTCCCGTCGAACTGGATGCCCTCCGGGACCATGACGATCCCCTCGGCTTCGGGGTCGAACTCGCCCGGCCCGCCGATCACCACCCACGAGTTGTCCTGCCCGATCAGTTCCAGCGCCTCGCACGGCTGGTCGGGATCGCCGCAATCGATCTCCCGCGTCGCACCGTCCGCTTCGCGGGTGAAGATGAACTTCACGAGCACCGGTATGCGGGAATCGAACGTGCCGCCGAACTCATCCTCCAGGAAGATCGTCATCTCACCCTGCTGCTGGCCCTGCTCGGAGAGACACACCTGCACGGTCCACGTTTCGTCCGGCCGACCGTCGTCGAAGGACACGGTGATCGGCTCGACGCTGATCAGGTTCAGCGCCACGATCTCCAGCGGCACCGTCACCGACGTGCCCACTTCGGTGGGGCAACGGTCCTCCAGCCGCCGGACGATCGTATCCGCCGGACCGACCGCCTCCGGATTGTCCGTGTCCAGCATGCCGCCCATCAACCGGATCGAACCCGAAAACGGTTGCGACCCCGTGTCGAAGAAACCGGCCGGGATGGGGGTCTCCTGGAACCCGGTGTACTCGGTCTCGCTCCCGTTGGGGGTGAGCCAGAAATCATCCGCCGGCCCCCCCTGTCCGCCGGGAAGGGGAATGGGAATGACCCCGATCGGACATCCACTGGTCAACAGCCCGCACGCCGTCATCACACCCAGCACAAGGATGCTTCGATTTCGTCTCGTGGTATTCATGCGCCCGAACTCCTCCCTGCTTTCGCGGTCGTCCCGCTCGTTTCTGATTGGCCGCAGCCCGCACATCGGACCGCCTCACGCAGCCCCCGTCGACGCCGGACCGCGCCGTTCCCTGCATCGACGCGGGCATCCTACTACACCATCGCCGGGAAGAAAACCAAAAACGAGAATCGCGCCCCATACCACCGCGAGGCATGTCGTCCGCCCCGCGTGGTCCGAGTCGGGATTTGAAGCCTGTACGGCGAGACGGGACTCTCTCTGCATCGAACGGAAAGCCCCACGCGGCAGCGCGAGGGTTTCTACTCACGCGGAGCGGCGTGACCTACCAGGCTGCGACCGAAGAACTTCGGCGGCTCGGACAGGGTATACACCCGCGTTTCCGCCTCCAGCGCCGCCCGCAGATGGGCGGGAAGCTGAAGCATCCCCAGCCATGTCGTGCCGTCGAACATCCGCAGCCCGCCGTTTGTCCGTTCTTGCAACACGCGATCGACGGTCTGCGGATCGGGGCGCGGCTCGATGGGGCGGCTCGAACCCAGCAGGAACCCCCAGGGAGAAGCATACGTCGGCACGTGCGTCACATAGGACCGCACATGCGGGAACACGCTCTTGACGGTACAGAACAGGCGGCAGTGCATGTGCATCTCGGCCGGGGCGACCGGACCCGCCTGAAGCACGAACGCCCCGTCATCGGCCAGCACGTCGCGCACCGCCTGCATGTATTCCCGCGTGAACAGCTTGAACGACGGGCCGTCCTCGATCGGATCGGACAGGTCGGAGATCACCACGTCCCAGCGCGGCCCCTTGTCCTGGAGGACCTCGAGCGCATCGCGGATAACGACCTCCAGCCGCGGATCGTCGAACGCCCCCTGGTGCATCTCGGGCAGGTGCTCCCGGCAGGCTTCGACCACCTCCCCGTCGATGTCCACCATGCAGACCCGCTCCACCGTCTTCCAGCGGAGCACTTCCCGCGCCGTCGCCCCCTCGCCGCCGCCGAGGATCAGCACCCGCCGCGGCGAACCGTGCAGGAGCATGGCCGGATGCACCAGCGGCTCGTGATAAAGGAACTCGTCCCCCGTGCAGGATTGCCACTTGCCGTCCAGCACCAGCGCTTTGCCGTAGGCGCCCGTCTCCACGATGTACATCTCCTGGAAACGGGTCCGCGCATGGGCGATCACCCGGGTGATGCCGTGCCCGTAGTAGTCCCACGGCGTGATCATCTCCCGGATCCAGAAGACGGTGCCGACCTCACCGGCGGACATGAGGCTCTCCTGCGCGAAGCGCGTCTAGGCGGACGGGGACGTCGCGGCCTGGGGCTCCGGCACCGCGCTGCCGGGACGACCCTTCAGCCCCGTGCCGCGCGGAACTTTGACCAGCGTGTGGCGCGAGGCCTGAAGCGCCTCGACCAGATACAGGCACGCCCGTTCCGCGCTGGCCCGCTCGCCGCAGGTGAAGACGTCCACGGCCGCGTACCCGAACTCCGGCCAGGTATGGATGGCGATGTGGGACTCCGCGATCAACCCCAGCGCCGTAACGCCCTGGGGATGAAACCGATGGGAGACCTCGTGCAGAAGCGTCGCCATCCCCTGGTTCGCGGCCTCCCGCAGGGAGGCCGTGATGAACGCCTCGTCATCGAGCAGCGCCGGCGGACAGTCGTACAACTCCGCGATGCAATGGATCCCTGCCTGTTCCAACGTACCCGGTTCCGTTAAAGTAAGGGTTTGGGATTCCTCCCGGCGCGGGGCGCACCGCACCCGCTCCGGAACCATGAGACTCCCGTCGGCGGCCGCGCAGCCCCGCCGAACGCAAGGGCCGGGGTTATACCACATCCCCCGGGCGATGTCGAATCCCCGGCGGGCTGATAACGCCCCCCGGAACCGGGGCGATCGCCGGCGTGGAAAAGGGGTCGCCCCCGCTCTCCGATGGTGTAGAAAGGGGGCCAAGGGGTTCTCCAAGAAAATCGGGCCGACCTCCGACGGGGAATCGGCGAAACCGGACCGGACGACGCAGCCGACGCCATGCTGTTCAATTCGATCCACTTTCTGATCTTTCTGCCCCTGGTGACGGCGGTGTATTTCGCGCTGCCGTTGCGGCCCCGACGCATCTTCCTCCTGGCGGCGAGCTTTTACTTCTACTGTGTTTTTTCCATCCCCCTGAGCCTGCTGCTGGTGTGGTCCACGCTGCTGGACTACACGGCCTCCCGCATCATTCAGGCCAGTCGCAGAGCCGCCGTCCGCAAGGCCGCCCTCATCACCAGCATCGTCGGCAATCTGGGCATGCTCGCCGTTTTCAAGTACCTGGACTTCTTCAACCATTCGCTTCATTCGCTGCTGGGGTTCGCCCCCTGGCCGGAACTGAACCTCATCCTCCCCATGGGCATCTCCTTCTACACGTTCCAGACGATGGCGTACACGATCGACGTGTATCGGGGCGATCTCAAGGCCAGCCGGTCGATCCTCGACGTCGCCCTGTACGTCTCCTTCTTCCCCCAGCTCGTCGCAGGCCCCATCATGCGGGGCACGACCCTTCTGCCCCAGTTCCATGAGGAGCACCGCTTCAACAGCGAGCGCGTTTTCAGCGGAGCGCTGCTGTGCCTGTGGGGGCTGGTCAAGAAAATCTGCGTCGCCGACCCGATGGGGCGGATCGTCGACGCCGTCTACGGCACGGAGGTTTTCCCGCGCGATCCCGCCGCCTTCAGCGGGTTCGCCCTGTTGCTGGCGACCTATGCCTTCGCCATCCAGATCTATTGCGACTTTTCCGCCTACTCCGACATCGCCCGTGGCGCCGGCCGCATCCTCGGCTTCCGCATCATGGAGAACTTCCGCGCTCCCTACCTGGCCGTCACCATCCGCGAGTTCTGGCGACGCTGGCATATCTCCCTGTCCACCTGGTTGCGCGATTATCTGTACATCCCCCTCGGCGGTAGCCGCGTCTCCCGAACGCGGACCTACGTCAACCTGTTCATCACCATGCTGCTGGGCGGACTGTGGCACGGGGCCAACTGGACGTTCGTCATCTGGGGCGGTCTGCACGGGATCTATCTGGCCGTGGAGCGCATGCTGGGCGTGGACCGTCTCGACCGCTCCCGCATGTCCGCCGTGGAGCAGTGGGCCAGGGGCATCGTCACGTTCCACCTGGTCTGCCTGGCGTGGGTGTTCTTCCGCGCACCGAGCGCCGCGTACGCCTTCGAGGTCATCGCCCGCATCGTCAGCGGAGCGTCCGGCGCGACGATCACACCCGCCCCGCTTATCGTCCTCGTCCTGTTGATTCTCGGGCACCTGCTGACCCGGAGGGTGGATTTCCACGCCCTGGCCCTTCGCCGCCCCCATCTGACGCGATGGGTCAGCTACGCCTGTCTGGCGGTGATCGTCCGCGCCCTGGTGGGCGGTCCCTCGCCGGAGTTCATCTACTTCCAGTTCTGACAGGGATCGCCCCGCCATGGACGACGCATTGTTCGAACAACACGACTGGCACCGGGGCACACCGAACCTCCTGCGCCGCATGGGAAGGGTTCTCCTGCGCGACGCCGTGGTGTTCCTGTTGATCGTCGTCGTCGGGGAGTGGGGCGTCCGCACCTTCCTGCCGTGGTGTTCGCGGTTCGTCTTCACGCCCACGCTGACGGGCGGACATCCGAAGACGACGAACCGGTACGGCCTCCGCGACTATGAGTTCCCGGAAAAACCCTCCCCCGACGAGATCCGCATCCTCTGCCTCGGCAATTCCACCACCTACGGCGCCGGTGTCGCCCTCGACGAAACCTATCCGAAACAATTGGAGCGCTTGCTGAACGAAGACGCTTCAGGCCGATTCTACCGCGTCATCAACGCCGGCGGCGAAGG
>CAZNQN010000199.1:0-5276 GCA_964574925.1 uncultured Phycisphaeraceae bacterium
TTCCGCACCCGTTTCCCTTCCGAGCGACCTCATACGATCATCTCCTTCTCGCCTCCCCGGCCGGAGATGATCAGCTCGCCCGCGTCTTCCAGACGCCGCACCACGTCCACGATCCGTTGCTGCGCCGCCTCCACGTCGCTGACCCGCACCGGTCCCATATACTCCATGTCCTCCTTGATGAGCTGCGCCGCCCGTTCCGACATGTTGCGGAAGATCTTGTCCTGAAGTTCCGGACTGGCCGTCTTCAGCGCCAGCGCCAGCTCCTCGTTCTCGATCTCCTTGAGCACCAGTTGGATGCCCTTGTCGTTGACCAGCAGGATATCCTCGAACACGAACATCAACCGGCGGATCTGTTCCACCAGGTCCGGATCCTGCGCCTCCAGCGCTTCCAGGATGCCCTTTTCCGTCGCGCGATCGGCCAGGTTGAGCATCTCCGCCACCGTGCCCACGCCGCCCGCCTTCTGGAACGTCTGGCTCATCAGCCCGGACAGGCGCATCTCCAGTCCGCGCTCCACCTCCTTGATGACCTCCGGGTTGGTGTTGTCCATGTTGGCGATCCGCGTCACGACCTCGAGCTGTTTGTTGAGCGGAAGCCCGCCCAGGATTTCGCTCGCCTTGCTCGGCGTCAGGTGCGACAGGATCAGCGCGATCGTCTGCGGATGCTCGTCCTGAATGAACGTCATGAGGTTCTCCGAATCCGTCCTCGCCAGAAACGAGAACGGCTTCATGTACACCTCATGCTCGATCATCTTGAGGATGTACTTCGCCTGGTCGCCCGGCAGTGCTTTTTCCAATAGCGCGCGGGCATAGGCCACCCCCCCCGCTTTCAGATACTGACGCGCCAGCGCCAGGTTGTAGAACTCCTCCACCACCTTCCCGCGGAGTTCCACATCCACCAGGTCCAGATGGGCGATCTCCCGCGTCAGCTCCTCCACGTGCTCCTGGCTGAGCCGCTGCAACAGCGCCGCCGACGTATCCCGGTCCAGCGACACCAGCAGCACCGCGGCCTTCGTCACTCCCTTCAGGGAACCGAGGTCCTGCGCCGCGTTCTTGCTGTCCACGTCCGTCGCCATCCCGCCCTCGACGTCTGCGTTTCGCCTTCGTCTCGCCATCCCCTCCCACCTGTCTCAATCACGACAGCGCGTGTCCCGCACCGCGCAGGATCGCGCCCACTGTGGCCGCTCCGTCCATCCCCCCGACCGCACCCAGACCTACGGACTTCCGGACCCTCTTCGCCGTCCGTGCTCTGAGCCGCAGGCTTAGCCCCGCGCGATCCTCACGCATCCGAAGGCACACGAGCCCTTCCCGCTCGTCGCGCCGCGTTTCCGTCACTCCTGCGCTTCCAGCCAGCGACGGATCAGGTCCGCCGCCCCGTCCGGATCCTCCTCCACCATCTTGGCCACCTCCGCTCCCAGCTCCTGGTAGCGAAGCGTTTCCGGATCCACTTCCTTGCCGGTGAGCATGCTTTCCGACGGCGTCGCCTGTCCGATGGGACCGCCGCCGACAGTGAGGATCTCCTCGCTTTCCGGCTCCGCCGCCGGCACGGACGGCGCGGTCGCCTTGGCCGCCGCCTGCGACGATTGCTTGGCAATCCGCATCATCAAGAACAGACTCATCAGCGCCAGAAACGCCAGTCCCGCCCGCGGTCCGTAGTCGCGCACCAAGCCCATCATCCCCGTCGCCGTACCGGCTTCCGCCTCCGCCATCGCCGCGCCCAGGGGCTTCGGCTGCACGCCCCCGTCCGGCGTCCATTCCATGTCCGGATACACGTCCACCACCACGTCGTCGGGGTTTTGCGCCATCACGATTCGCGACACGCTCTTGCGCACCCGTTCGATCTGCTCGTCGCGAACGGCCACGAACGCCGGATCATCCTCCGCCGGCGCGTCTTTCTGATCCGGATGCCGCGTCAGGTACACGCCCACGATGAAGCTGCGCGGAATCCCCACCGCCGCGCTGACCTTCTTGGTGGCGAACGGAAGCTGCTCGATCGTCTCCTGCTGCGTCAGTTGCGGCTCGAAGTTCTCCACCGTGCTCTCTTCACTGGTGCTCGTCTGCCCGGACCCGCCCGCCGTCAGCGCCGTGCCGAGATTGGCCTGCACGCCCGGTTCGGCCGGTTGCGCCGCGGAGCGCTGCTCCGTCGTGCTGCTCGTTTCCGACTTGGGTTGCGGCACGTCGTGTTTGAGGTGGGTGGTCACCCGCTTGCTCGTATCCAGCTCCACCGTCACCGCCACCTGCACGCCGGGAATGTCCGCCAGCTTGTCGAGGATCTTGCGGCGGTAATGCGCCTCCCGCTGCTTGATCATCGAGAGCAGGTCGAAGCTGGCCGCGTCCTCCGGGTTGGGCAGGCTGTACGAGCGAAGCGTCCGCGCATCCGTGATGTAGACGTTGTGCGGCTTGAGCCCCGCCACCGCTCCCGCCACCAGCTTCGCGAACGCCTCCACCATTTGCCGCGTCATCTCGTGCCCGCGCACCAGCGTCACCGCCACCGACGCCGTCGGCACGTCGGTCACGCCTCCGATCCGCCGCTTCGTCACCGGATTGAGGATGACCGACGCTTTTTCCACGAACGGCGAGGTCGCGATGATCTTGGCCAGCTCGTTGCCCTTCGCGTATGTCCACGCCCGGTTGCGCGCCTCCGGCGACTGGAACGGGTTGCTCTCCTTCACCACCGCCTGGAGATCGAACAGACTGCCTTCCGGCAGGGCGTCCGCCTGGTTGACCAGTCGCAGGGCGTTGTGCCGGTCCGCCTCCCGCACCAGCACCCGCGACGCCCCCACGATCTGGTAGGGGATCCGGTTCGCCTTCAGCACGTCTTCGACCGCCGTCAGCTCGTCGAAGCTGAACCGGTAATTGACCAGCGGCACCAGCGTCGGCTTCCCCGACCACTGCACCAGCGACAGCAGCGACACCGCGATCAGCGCCGCGCACAGACCGATGGCGATCCGCTGGGAGAGCGTCAGACCGCCCAACTGGTCTTGAATGTGTCGAAGCAGTGCCCGCAGTCGATCCATCGGATCCCTCGAACCAACGGACCGACGCGCCCGCGGGTCTCACGGGCGCATCGGGTCCGTCGCGAAGCTTCTTCCGACCTCTTCGCGGACCTCCCTGTCCGCCGGCGACACGAAACCGCCTCCGGTCCCGCGCGCCCCACGCTAAATCCGCATCTGCTGAATCTCCCGGTACGCGTCCGTCAGCTTGTTCCGTACCTCCATCAGCAGATCGAAGGCGATCCCCGCCTTGTTGACCGCGTGAAGCACCTCGGCCACGTTGTCCGTCTCTCCCGTCAACAGTCGCTGCACGCTCGTCTCCGCCTCCGTCTGCAACCGGTTGACCTCCTCCAGACTCTCCAGCAGCATCTGCCGGAAATCCTTCCCCTTCGCCGGTACCGCGCCGCCCGGCTGGACGCCCCCCTCGATCCGCCCCACCGGCCGGGGCGACGACGGAAACTGAATCGGCTCGCTCATCGACCAGGCTCCCTCGATCAGGCGATCAACCGCAGCGTGCTCTGCGCCATCGACTTGGTCATTTCCATCACCGTCACGTTCGCCTCATACGCCCGTGCCGCCGCCATGGCGTTGACCATCTCCGTGTGATCGTCCACGTTGGACGTCTGCACATATCCTTTCAGCGGCCCTTCCCGGATGGCGTACACATGCCCCGGATCCCAGCGCAGACCGAACGGTGCCGGATCTTCGACCACCGCCGCCACGTGCACCCCCGCCGCCTGCGGGCCGCGCGACGGATCGCCCGGCGCAAGCAGCGGCACGCGCCGCCGATAGGGCACCGGCCGGCCGTTCTCGAAATGCACCGCGTCCTTCATGGCGATGTTGCCCGCGATCACGTCCAGTTGCGTGCGATACGCCGTCAGCGCCGAGGCGCTGATATCCAGCGATGCGTACATGCCTTACTCCTCTTGCGTTACGAGACCCGTCCCCGGATCGCCGCCCGCATCCGCTCGTAGGTACCCCGCAACAGCGACACCGATAGATCGTGCCACATCCCCGTCTCCGCCAGGTCCGCCATCTGCCGCTCCAGCGACAGGTTCGTCCCGTCGTGGAACAGGATGTTCTGCGGCGGCTGCACGCGCGGCGTCACCGTCAGATGCCCCGTCTCATCCGTCGCCACCTCGCCGCGCACCTCCACCTCCAGCGGCTTCCGCCCGTCCTCGCCGCGCCGCTCCAGCGCGTCGCGCAGCGCCGTCTGGAATGCCGTGCGGTCTAGCTGTTTGGCGCGGTAGCCCGGCGTCTCCACGTTGGCGACGTTCTCGCTGATCATCCGCAGCCGCGCCTCGTTGTAGCTCAGCGTCTTGACCAGCGCCGGCGTCGCCCCGCGTTCCACCAGACCGGAAAGAAACATCCTTTCGACTCCTTCCGCAGCCGGAGCGGGGAAACCCGCCCCGTTTCGAGCAGCGCCGGTGGGGCACGCGCCGTGCCGCACGCGGCGACCCGCGTTTTCAACCCGATCCGAACGCTCGACGGCGCGACCGCCGCGCCGTTTCTGCGCGAAGGCGCAGATTCCGCGCCCTCGGAAACCGGTTTCCCCGACCGTTCAGACTCCCGCTCCGGAGAGGTTGCGCGACTGGGCCTCCGCCTCCTCCCGCCACTGCTTGAGCTTCATGCCCAGCGTCCGCACGCCCATGCCCAGCGCCTTGGCCGTCTTCGCCCGATGCCCGTTGAACCGCGCCAGTGTCCGCTCGATCAACCGCCGCTCCATGTCCGCCAGCATCCGCCCCTCCCGCAACGGTCCCAGACCGTCGAGCGACGGCGCCGTGCGGCTCAGCCACGGCTCCACCGTCTCCCGCGTCAGCGTCTCGCCGCTGCACATCGTCGCCGCCCGGCGGCAGAGGTTCTCCAGTTCGCGGACGTTGCCCGGCCATTCGTACTCCATCAGCAGACGCATCGTCTCCGGCGGCACCTCCAGACGGCGCTCCCCGCGCCGACCGGCCTGCTCCAGGAAGTAGTGAACCAGTTCCGGAACGTCTTCCGCCCGGTCGCGCAGCGGCGGCACGCTGACCGGCAGCACGTTGAGCCGATAGAACAGATCCGCCCGGAACCGCTTCTTGTTCACCCACTCCTCCAGGTCGCGGTTCGTGGTGGCGATCACGCGCACGTCCACCCGCCGCGTCGTGCTGCTGCCGACCCGTTCGAACTCGTGCTCCTGCAACACGCGCAGCAACTTCGCCTGGAGCGGAAGCGCCATCTCGGAAATCTCATCGAGCAGCAGCGTCCCCCCGTCGGCCAGTTCGAACCGCCCCTTGCGCGTGCGGTCCGCTC
>CAZNQN010000200.1:0-5272 GCA_964574925.1 uncultured Phycisphaeraceae bacterium
GCTGTTGTACCATCCCAGCGGCTGGCGGTTTCCCCGCGCGTCGCGGAGGAACCACGCCGGGCGGGCGTTGTAGAGCTGACGGGGATCGCCCGGCGGCCTGCGCCCGCGCCACGCGGGCATCACGTTCACCCAGGCGTGCAGCGCCAGACCGCGACGATGCGCCTCCCGGCACGCCGTCCGCAGCGGGTCGAACCCCGGATCGCGCCCGCCGAGCTCGTCCGCCCACGGTTCCAGCCGGGAGCGGTAGAAGGCCGTTCCGTTGCCGCGCACCTGGAACAGGACGGTGTTGAACCCCGCCCGGCGGGCGTTCTCCATGATGACGGCGATGTCCTCGGGCCGTTTGTAATCCCATCGGGTCACCCACAGGGCGCGGATCGCTTCGCCCTTCGCCGGTCCGTGACGAAGCCCCGGCTGGCATCCCGCCGCAACGAGCAGCGTCGTCGCGAACACCACAACCGTTGCGAACCGCGTCGACCGGTTCCGCGCGAACGAACGCCAACGTCCGTGACGGACGGTGAACACGATGCCCGATTCGGACATTTCCCCGGCTGTCCCTTTTCGCGCACGGCTTGCAACGGGAGGCCCGTTCTTTCTTCGCGGGATGCGGGCGCAACGCGAGATCGCGCGGGCTGAAGCGCGCGGCTCGGCGCACCCGAACGAAGAACGCTCCAGGGTCTTCGACAAGGTCGATCCTCCAGGGAACCGGGGTCGATCCGGCGGGACGGCGCCGCCCACCGTACCGGCACGAAGGCGGTCGTTCAGCTTCCTCGCCCTCCGCCCGCCGACGAAGGCGATGGTTCTTCCATCGACCTTCGCGCACCGATCACTTCACCCACGAATCCGCCGGCCTCATCCAGCAGGCGGGCGGCCTCGGCGCGGTCCACCCCGCGGGCGTGCATCACCAGGGCGGTCTTGACGTGTCCGCCGGCGTCGTCGAGGAGCCGTTCCGCCTCCGCGGGGGTGATCCCCGTGGCGGCCTCGATGATCCGTCGTCCGCGGTCGCGCAACTTGGCGTTGGCCCGCGTGTTCACGTCCACCATCAGGTTCCCGTAGACCTTGCCGATGCGCGTCATGGCCAGGGTCGTGACCATATTGAGGACCATCTTGGTGGCGGTGCCGGCCTTTAGGCGCGTGCTGCCGGTGAGCACCTCCGGGCCGGTGATCACGCGGATGGAAACGTCCGCCTCGTCCGCCACCTGCTCCTTGGGCACACACGCCAGAAAGATCGTCTTCGCCCCGCGCCGCCCGGCGCGCTGCAAGGCCGCGTGCACGAACGGCGTCGTTCCCCCGGTGGCGATGCCGAAGACGACATCCTTCGGGCCGACGGCGCGTTCCTCCATGGCCGCGGCGCCGTCTTCGGGTCGGTCCTCGGCCCCTTCGACGCTTCGCGTCAGGGCGTCCGGCCCGCCGGCGATCACGCCCTGGACCATGGTCGGGTCGGTCAGGAACGTCGGCGGGCATTCCGTCGCATCAAGGACGCCGAGCCGACCGCTGGTGCCCGCACCGACGTAGATCAACCGCCCGCCCGCCCGGAAGGCGTCCGCGACCAGCTTGACGGCGCGCACGATGTCGTCGCGCGCGCGGGCCACGGCCGGGGCCACCGTCGCATCCTCGGCGTTCATCACGTCGAACGCCTCGGCGAGCGACATGCGGTCCAAGTCGCGCGATCGGCGGTTGGGACGCTCGGTGGTGAGGTGTCGGCGATCGTTCATCGGCGACTCCGTTCCCTCGATCGTCCGCCGCGCCCAAGTCGTTTCACAGAAAAGAACGTCGGCGGCGCGCGCCGAAAGGCCGCCACCCGGCGCGCGCCCGGGCGGTCGACCGGGATCACCTCAGCTCCACGTCCCAGTAGGCCTGGTTGAGAAACTGCTTCCACGAGGCGTACCGGTCGTCGGAGAGGCGGACGCTCAGCACGGGGTTGCGTCTGGGTTTGACGGGCGGTCGGATCAGGCGCATGTGCGCCTGTTCGGGCGTCCGTCCGCCCTTGCGGACGTTGCAGCGCACGCAGGCACAGACCACGTTCGACCAGGTGGTGGACCCGCCCTGCGAGCGGGGAATCACATGGTCCAGGCTCAGTTCCGAGGTGGGGAAGCGCTTGCCGCAGTACTGGCACTGGTTGCCGTCACGGGCGAAAAGGTTGCGGCGGTTGAACTTCACCTCCTGCCGCGGCAGACGGGCATAGGTCAGCACGCGGACGATGCGGGGGACGGCGATATCGAAGCGGACGGTTCGGATCCAGTCGTAGCGGGCCGGCTCGAACTCCCGCTTGAAGGCGCTGAGCGCCGCCCAGTCCTCGAAGTTGTAGGAGGTATACCGACCGTCCTCGACGTGCACGACCTCCGCGACGGGGCGGTCATGCCGATCGCGCTTGAAGAGAAGGGCGAACGCCCGTCGCGCGCTGACGATGCGCAGCGCCGCATAGTGGGCGTTGAGCAGCAGGACACTGCTGTCTAGGGCGGACGATCTGGCAACGGCACTGAGTGGGAAAGCGGCACCTCCTCGCTGCTGGGCACCGGACCCTTCGGCCGGTGCCGCACAGGCCGATTCTTCCACTGCATTGTAGCCCTTTCCGCCTGTTCTTGCAACATCGGGCGCTTTCCGGAATCGCGGAGCGGTTCTCTTGTCGGGGGGTGTGGATGGGGCGGCGGTGCTTCGCGCGGGCTTCCAGTCCCGCGGCTCGGAATACGGCCGGCGCCTAGCGGGTCAGGTCGCCGTAGTGAGGGGCGGCGGGTTTGCGCTGGGGGCGGCGACCGGCGAGGGTGCCCTCGGCTGTGAGGGCGCCGGGCTGAGGGGGTTGCTGCCTGATCCGTTGGAGGTAGGCGTCGTAATGCTCACGGATGTAGCGCACGGTCTCGTCCACGTCGTCGGTGACGTGGCAAAGCGTCAGATCGTCCGGGGAGATGAACGCGTTGTTCTCGCACTGGTACCGTTGCATCCATTCGATCAGCGGGGACCAGAAAGATCGTCCCAGAAGGATGACGGGGAAGGGCTCGGTCTTGCCCGTCTGGATGAGCGTCATGGACTCGAAGAACTCATCCATGGTTCCGAACCCGCCGGGCAGACATACGAACGCCACGGCGTAGCGGACGAACATCACCTTGCGGCAGAAGAAGTAGCGGAACTCGAGGGAGACGGTCTGGTACTCGTTGGTTTCCTGTTCCTCGGGAAGGCAGATGTTGAGTCCGACGCTGACCCCGCCCGCCTCGTGAGCGCCTTTGTTGGCGGCCTCCATGATGCCCGGTCCGCCGCCGGTGATGACGGCGAAGCCCGCCTCCGCCAGCGCCCGTCCCAGGTGCTCCGCGAGTTTGTAATACGGATCGCCGGGCCTGCTGCGGGCGGATCCGAACACGCTCACCGCGGGCGGGACGCGGGACATGACCTCGAACCCGTCGACGAACTCGGCCATGATGCGGAAGATCCGCCACGTCTCCTCCGCCGTCGTCATCGTTCGATCGGCACTGTGGACCATGTATTGCGGCTCCTTTTGCAGTTTCCGCCACGCCGACGGACACACTTGGGGGGTGGGCCCGACTGCGATTGTACAGTCTCGCCCGTCGGGCGATAGCCCGCGGGGAAACCGCGCGGCGCAGGCCCGGCATTCGCCTCATCGGATCGGTCGTGCTACAATCGTCCGGCCGATCGGGCCGGACGTCGCCCGCCGGACCGACCCGACGGCTCCCAGGCCGATACAGACCACACGCGGGTTCCGAAGGAAACGGGAGCGACGCTTCCATGAGATTCCCTCGCTTGCCGGATCGGGCGTTTCTCGACACGGTGTTTCGGTCCTGCCCTCGTCGGATGCGGATGAAGTCCGGAGGAATCGCGCGGGATAAAGCCCGCGGCTCGGCGGACAACAACGGACAACGCACCGGAGGTCTGTCGATCCACCGCCTCCGTCGGGGGGCGCGCGGGTGTCGGGCAGGATCGCTTCTTCCGGCGATCGGGATGCTGCTGGTTCTGCCAGCGGGCACGGCGTACGGCGGTGCGAACCTGATCGCGATCGGGCAGTTCTCCGACGTTCCTTTCCGCCGGGCCGAGGGGAAGGAAAGCCTCAGCGGCGGCGAGATCGTCTACCGTTTCACCGAGCCGGGATTCGCCTTCGGACGGATCGTGGTGCGGTCGCAGTCGCCGCATTCGGTGGTCCGCCGCGACCTGTTCGTGGGGTTTACGGGGGACGGGCTGACCATCGACACACGCGGCGTGGGCCGGAACGCGAAGAGCGTGTCGATCACGTCGGTGGAGTTCTGGCTCCGCATTCAGGGGAAGCTCCAGCCGGAACACAAGTACGAGTGGGACCTGGAGGTGGCCGCGGAGAGCAACATCCTGGACAGCGGATTCCCGGCGGTGGTGCCCTTCTTCTGGGCGGACGGCGAACCGATCGGGGCGGAGGTGACGATCCAGAACCCGCAGCCGAAGGACGAGGATGACGCCATCCGCCGCCTGATGGGTCCGCACGGTCTCGTGACGCTGCCCAAGTTCGAACGGCAGACGGGCGGGGCGTGGGTGGTGCTCAAGCCGGACAACTTCGGGTCGGTGTTCACGTTGCGTCGGTTTTCCTTCCGTGAGGTGGATCCGCCGGAGGTGTTGCTCGCCGCCCGCGACATGCCGGTGCCCGTGCGTTACGTGCCCATGCGCGACCCGCTGGAGAGCCGCGTCGCGGCGGCGGTGACGCGAGGGACCGAGGCGCTGCTGGCCGCGCGAAACAAAGACGGCTTCTGGGCAGGGTCGAACGTCGAAGAGAGCGTGAACCTTACGTCGCTTGCGGTCTGGGCCCTGGCGGAGAACCGCGTTCCGCTCGACAAGGTGGAGTCGGCGCTGACGTGGCTTTCGGAGCAGGAACCGGCGGAGGGTGCGGCCTGGCGGACGGAGACGATCGCCAACCGCCTGCGATGCCTGTCGCGCTACGGCGGGGTGGAACGGTTCCGCCGCGCCATCCAGAGCGACGTGCTGAAACTGGCGCGGGCGCAGTTCCACGACGGGGGATGGTCTCCGGAGGGCGTGGAGGAGGCGCGGCGCAGCTCGGCGGGCGTCCGCTCCCGCAACGCCGAGTCGGCGCTGGTGGCGCTGGCGATGCGCGAGGCGCAACTGGCGGGCGCGATCGTGGAACCGCATCCGTGGCGGCTTGCGCTGAAGTACTGGACGAGTGCCCAGGCCTATGACGGGGGGTATCGGGATACGCTGGAGCGTTACGGCGGGATCGCCAACCCGCCGTCGGTGTCGTTTACGGCGCTGGGGGCGGCGTCGCTGATGTCGGCGCTGGACATGGCGTCGG
>CAZNQN010000201.1:0-902 GCA_964574925.1 uncultured Phycisphaeraceae bacterium
AGGCTGAACCATGTCCAAGCCTACGAAAAGACTCGGCCGGGGGCTCGACTCTTTGATCTCCAACCTCGTGACGGATCCACCGGAGACCTCCCACGCACCGGCAGAGGCAGAAGAACCAAAGGTCGTCCCGAACCGCGGGAAGAGCGAGTCGAGGATCGGCCAAGGACACGCCGGATCCCAGGGGGAGCACCCCCCACGGGCCATGACCACGGTCAGACTGATTGCAATTAATAAACTTACAACGAATAAATATCAGCCTAGAGCGAATCCTGATCGATCCGACATTGGGGAGCTCGCTGAATCGATTCGTCGGTCCGGAATCCTCCAGCCTATCACAGCGCGGTTCAGAAACGGGCGCTATGAAATCATCGCCGGTGAGCGGCGATGGCGGGCGGCGCGGGAGGCGGGACTGACGGAGGTGCCGGTTCTGGTCAGGGACGCGACGGACGAGGAGATGCTCGAACTCGCCCTGGTCGAGAACATTCAGCGGGAGGATCTCAACGCGATCGAGCGGGCGGAGGCCTATCGCGTGTTCTGCGACCGGTTCCATTTAACGGCCGAGGAGGTCGCCCGCCGCCTCGGCGAGGACCGCACGACGGTGGTCAACTATCTCCGCCTTCTCGATCTGGACGTGTCGATCAAGGCCATGCTGGTGGAGGGAAGATCAGCATGGGTCATGCCCGCAGCCTGCTGGGCGTAGCCGATCCGATCCGGCGGCGGAAGCTGGCGAAGACGGCCGTTGAGCAGGGCTGGTCGGTGCGGACGCTGGAAACGGTCGTGCGGGCGGAAAAGCAGCGGCAGGGAGGGGGACTGCACGAGGAGCACGAACGGGTCGATTCCGCTTCGGCCGCCCGTTCGGTGCATCTGCGCGATCTGGAGCGCCGTTTCGAGGAGCGGGTGCG
>CAZNQN010000201.1:912-5232 GCA_964574925.1 uncultured Phycisphaeraceae bacterium
GGTGGTGATCCGTGAGGGCCGGCGGAAGGGCAGCGGCCGGATCGTGCTGCACTATTATTCGCTCGACGATTTCGACCGTATCGCGTCGTTGCTGGGCGTGAAGCTGGAGGACGACGGGCCGGCGGTGTAGGGATTTGTCGGTTGCCCGGCGAAGGGCCGCAATGCATAAAGTCGTCGGAAGGGCGGCGATCGGAATCGACGGCGACGGTCAGGCCCGTATACTGCCGAAGGATCCTCAGAAAGGCGGAATACGGTTCTCCGTTCCTTTCCGGGGGCGGCGTTTCCGGGGTGCGTTTCGGTCGCGGCGTCCTCTCGATCGGTCGGTGCGCATGGGTCATTCCGGGTTTTTCAGGGAGTCAAGATCATGAGGCGATGGAAGAGTGCCATAGTTTTGTCACTGTTGGGTTGGGCTTTGGCCGGCGCGGCCGCGCCGCCGCAGGGGCTGACGGAATTGCTCTCGGTCATGCCGGCCGGGGCGCCGGTGAACGTGGTGTTCGTCGATGTCGAGCGCCTGGATGCGGTGGTCAAGGACGTGCAGCGCCGTTTCTCGCCCGGCGACGTGCCGGCCGGGTTCCTCGATCAGATGAAGCAGACGATTCCGCTGGCGCAGTGGGCGGACTACGGCGAGCCGATCGGCATCACCGTGTTCGATGTGCAACAGAATAGCGACAACGCCCTCATCTGGCTGCGCATTCCCGGTTTTGCGGAAAAGATGAAATCGTGGGAGCAAGCCACGCAGGAAGAAGGCGTGTGGACGTTCCCGGTGACGAATTTCTCGCAGGGGTTCGCGCGGAAAGTCGGGGACTTCGTGCAATTCACGGATCATCGACCGTTGTTCGATCAGGTCGATGCGGCGTCGAAGGGCAAGAAGCTGGCCGACGTGTTGCGCCCGCGCATGGATCTGTTTGTCAATCGGCACGTGCTGATGCACGTCAACGCCGAACCCCTGCGCGGCTTGATCACCGGGCAACTCGCCCAGGCGTCGCAGATGGCGCCCATGATCTTGGCCATGAGCGCTCAGCAGAGCGGGCAGGACCCGGCCATGGCGGTGGGCACGGTCTCGGCCATGATCGATGCCTTCACGCGCTTCGTCGAGCAGCTCGACACGCTGGACCTGACGCTGGGTCTGACCAAGGACGACGCGACGCTGACCGTGGCCGCCGGTTTCAAGGACGGTCCGATCCGTCAATACCTGCAACGGTGTCAACCGGCGTCCGAGGGTGTGCTGCTTGCATCGCTGCCGGATCGGGGGTTCGTGGTGGCCGGTGCGTATCACGTGCCCGGCAAGGACGCGCCGTTTATGGACTACTTCATCCAGCAGATGCTGTCCGCCAAACCGCCGATGATGCCGCCGCCCGCCGGCGGGGAAGAAAAGAAACCGGCGTCGCAGGAGGTCTGGAAGAAGAGTCTGGAAAGCGGTCGGCGGATCGCCCGGCTGACAACCGGTCAGAACTTCCTCGCCACCGTTTCGGAAGGGAGTCTGTGTGTGCTGAGCGATTACCTGACCGATTCCCCGGCGGAAATCGAAAAGCTCGTGGGGGAAACGCCCGAGACGCTGGGAGGCCTGCTGTCGGCGGCCGGTCCGCAGTTCGAAAAGCTCAAGCCGCAAACGGTCCACGGGGTCACCGTTTCCAGTTTCCGGCTTCAGATGCCGGCGAACAATCCGCAGATGGCCGCGATGGCCAGGATCTACGGCGCGAACCCGGTGATGGCCGTCGGCACGATCGGCCATCGCGTGCGCGCGTATCTCGGTGCCGAGGAGCACCTCAGCGAGGCGTTCGCGTCGGGCGGCGCGCCGCTGGCGCGCAACGCGCGGGTGCAGGAGGCGTTGCGGAAATTGCCGCGGAAGCGGAACGGGGTGTTGCTGATCGACCCGGCCGGGATTCTGCCGATGATCGGCCCGATGCTGGGGATGCCCGTGACGAAGACCATCCCGCCGGGACCGCCGATCGCCGTCTCGTTGTCGCTGAGCGGCGAACCGGCCCGCCTCGACGTCCACGTGCCGTTCCGGGCGATCGAGCGGATCAAGGAAGCGATGCCTTCCCCCAACGAACCGATGTAACAAGCGGCTCCTGCTTCGGGCGGCATGGGGACATGGCGCAAAGAAACGGTGCGTGAGAATCACGCACCGTTTCTCTTTTCGTGATCGTGTGCCGTTCGTCTATGCCTGGGCGGTTGTGGCGTCCGGTTTCCAGTTGCGTTTCGGCGGTTTGACGACCAGGCCCATGCGGATGGCCTTGGCGGACACCTTGATGCGGCACACCTTGCCGTCCACCACCGCGCGGACGCGCTGGATGTTGGGTTTGAACTTCCGTTTGGTGATGCCGGTGGTTTTGCGGCCGACGCCGCCGAGATATTTCGCCTTCCCGCGCCGGGCGATGGATCGTCCGGAGCGGGTCCGTTTCCCGGTAAAATAACAAACGCGTGCCATTTCTTTTCCACCAAGTCGAGTTTCGGTTTCGTTCCGCCGCTCCGGCCGACCGGGCGGGATATACAGAACGATTACTATATCGCATCCGGGCAATGACTGCAACGGCCCGCCGGAACCACTTCCAAACTCGCTCCGCGAGCCGAAGGACGGTCGTGCTCGAGGTGCCGAACGGAACAAGGACCGCTTCCTCACCTGTCCGCGTGCAAGGCACACGCAAGGCGGTCGCGGCTCAGTCCAGTCGCAGTTGACCGTTTGAATTCGACGATTGCTTTCCGCTTCCTCACGGTCACGGCTCCGTTTCACGGCCGCGGCTCGGTTTTCCAGGGGCGACTCCGTGAAGCGCCCCGGCCGGGCGAGCCGGTCGGGGCCGATTGCCTTGCGGGCAGGGTCGTGATATCGTCCGGTTCCGTCGGGGAGAGGGGTTCGGTCTGATCCGAGGAGGACGATCCATGCGCACACCCCTGATCGCAGGCAACTGGAAGATGCACAAGACCTTGGCTGAGGCGCGGGAACTGATCCGTGCGCTGCGGGAGCGGCTCGATACCGTGCAGGAGGTGGACATACTCGTGTGCCCGCCCTTTCAGCATCTTTTCCCGATGGCCAAGGCGCTGGCGGACTCGGTGATCGGCTTCGGGGCGCAGAACGCCCATTACGAGCCGGAGGGCGCGTTTACGGGCGAAGTGTCGGTGCCGATGATCCGTGAGACGGGCGCCACGCACGTGATTATCGGACACAGCGAGCGGCGGCAGTATTTCCACGAAGACGGCGAGGTGCTGGCGAAGAAGGTGCGGGCCGTCACCGGGGGCGGGCTGACGGTGATCTACTGCGTCGGTGAGCGGCTGGAGCAGCGCGACGCGGGGGAGACCGAGTCCGTCGTCGCCCGCCAGGTCCGCGAGGTGCTCGACCGGGACGTGCCGGCGGATCGTCTGGTGGTGGCGTACGAGCCGGTGTGGGCGATCGGCACGGGTCGGACGGCCACTCCGGAGCAGGCTCAGCCTGTCCACGCCCTGATCCGCAGCGAATTGGCGTCCATCTACGGCAAGGAGACGGCGGAGGGGGTGCGGATCCTCTACGGCGGAAGCGTCAAGCCGGGCAATGCGGCCGATCTGCTCGCCCAGACGGACATCGACGGGGCGTTGGTGGGCGGGGCGAGCCTGGTGGCCGAGGACTTCGCGGCCATCGTGGAGGCGGCCCGCGCCGTGGTCGCGCGTTCCTGAGCCGTTCGGATATCTGTCCCCGGCGTGTCTGCTGGGGGAACGGGTCGGACTTTCTGCGGCGTCATCGTGTCATTCCGGCGGGCGGTCGTCGTATTGCGGATCGGACGAGTCCGGCTTACACTTCACAGCTTGCGCCGCGATCAACCCGGCACGAGCGCCCATGCCCGTTCGGGAACGAAGATGCTTGCGTTCTCAAAGCGGTGGGCGGTGAGCACGAGGATGTGTCGCTGCGGTCGCAGGCCTCGATCCGGCACAAGATTTCATGGAGTGGACGCACCGATGAACCTAGTGGCAGCCATGACGTGGGGGCAGTGGCTCCTGGCCGTTCTGATGATTCTGGTCTGTTGCTTCCTGATGCTGGTGATCCTGCTTCAGCGAGGCCGCGGCGGGGGGCTGGCCGGCGCGCTCGGCGGAGCCGGCGGCGGCAGCGCCTTCGGAAGCAAGACGGGAGACGTGTTCACCTGGATCACCGTGGTGGGGGCGGCGATCTTTCTGGGATTGAACATCGCAGCCAATTTCGCCTTCGACCAGTCGCCGAAGCCCGGCGGGAAGGAAGCGGTCACGGCGCCCGCCCCGAAGCCGACATCCCCCCCGACCCCCGTCCAGGGCACGAAGATTCCCGTTCAGGTTTCGGGGAAGGCGCTGAAGACGGTGCCGGCAACGGGCGGAGAA
>CAZNQN010000202.1:0-5230 GCA_964574925.1 uncultured Phycisphaeraceae bacterium
GACAGGACCGGACGCCTTGACGGCGTCCCATCCGGAAATGCTCCCGTCCGCCGCCCGCCCTCTCCGGTTGCGAAGGTTCCCGTTCGGCGAACCGTCGCGGAACGCCCCGCCGCGCAGGCGGAGGCTGGCGGCGCAGGATGCGGCGGAGCCGAACCTCGTGGTTCGCAAGACCGGCCGTCGGGAGGCGGTCGCCCGGGACGCCGCGGCTCGGGATGCCGTGGCGTGCGGCATTGATCGGCCATGCTCTGGCTCGCATTGTTGATCCTGCTGATCGGATCGGCGCTGATCTCGGCGTCGGAGACGGCGCTGTTCGGCGTCAGCCGCGCGACGCTGGCGGAGTTCAGCCGCTCCCGGCATCCGTTGCGGGTGCGGGCGGCGGCGTTGATGGACCAGCCGCGGCAGGTGCTGATGACGCTGCTGATGGCGAACACGGCCGTCAACCTCGCCATCTTCACCCTCTCCTTCTTCCTGTTTCGCTCACTGCCGGAACTCCCCCCGCCGGGCGGGGCGATCGCCTCGCTGCTCGCGCCGGTGGCGGTGATCGTGTTCGGGGAGATGCTGCCCAAGGCGACGGCGCTGACGCGGGCGGAAGAGGCGGCCCCCTGGGCGGCGGCGCTGGTCACCGTGCTGCACACCATGCTCGCCCCCTTGCGGTGGGTGCTGTCGGTGTTTCTGGTGGAACCGACGCTGCGTCTGGTGGCGCCGGTGGAACCGTCTTCGGACGGCGTCTCCACCGAGGAGCTGCGCATGCTGGTGGAGAAGTCCGCGCAGGAAGGAGAGATCACCTCGACGGAAAACGAGATGCTCCAGGCGGTGGTCGCCCTGGCGGAGGTGAGCGTGCGGGAGATCATGACGCCGCGGGTGGACATCCGGTTCATCCCCCTGCACGTGGATCGGCGGGCGCTGCTGGAACGCGTGCGCGGCGAGCGGCGCCGACGCCTCCCCGTCGTCGGACGGGACCTCGACGACGTCCGCGGGTTCCTCTACACGCGCGACGTGTTTCTCTACCCCGACCGTCCGCTCGTCCGGTTGATGCGCCCGCCGCATTTCATCCCGGAACAGGCCAACGTCCTCCAGGCGCTGCGGACGTTCCGTGACGAGCGGACGCACATCGCCATCGTGGTGGACGAATACGGCGGCACGGCGGGGCTGGTCACGATGGAAGACGTGCTCGCCCATCTGGTGGGAGAACTGCCCGACGCGGAACCGGCGCGGCCGGCGCTGACGCAGCGACTGGACGAGAACACCTACCGCCTTCCCGGCAACCTCAGCGCGCGGGCGTGGGCGGAACAGTTCGAGGTGGATACCGGCGAACCGCATGTGGACACTGTGGCGGGGCTGGTGCTGTCGCGGTTGGGGCGGTTGCCGCGCGCCGGCGACCGCATCCGCATCCGCAACCTGACGCTGACGGTGGAGCGGCTGAACCGGCACCGCATCGACACCGTGCTCGTCCGAAGGGATCCGGAACCTTCCGAACGCAGCCGGCGGGAGACAGGCCCATGATCGCCGTCCTCGCCGCGTTGATCCTGCTGCTCGGGTTGTTCCTGTCCGCCTTCTTCTCCGGGACGGAAACGGGGTTGTACTGCGTCAACCGGCTGCGGCTTCATCTCGGCGTGCAGGACCGCGATCCGCAGGCCCTTCGCGTGGCCCGCTTGCTGAAGGACGAGCCGGGCGCGCTGTCGGTCACGCTGGTGGGGACGAACCTGGCCAACTTCGCCACCACTTCGGCCCTGGCGTTCCTGATGGTGCACGAGTTCGGCGCGTCGGAGCATCAGGCGGAGCTGTCCACGATCGCCCTGCTGACGCCGGTGGTGTTCGTGTTCGGCGAGGTGGTGCCCAAGAGTCTGTTCCAGCGGCACGCGGACCGGTTGCTCCTTGCCAGCAGCCGGCTGCTGGCCGCCTTCGACCGGTTGTTCCGACTGACCGGGGTGGTGTTCGTCCTGAAACGATTGACCCGTCTGTTCGCCCGCCTGTTCGGCGGCGTGCCGTCCGAGGAGGTCGTCTTCGCCCCCAAGCGGCGGATCGCCCGCATGTTGCAGGAGGGATTGGCGGGCAAGACCTTCGCGGAGGAACAGTCCCACCTGATCGAGCGCATCTGCCGTCTTTCGGAGACGGCGCTGCACACGGCCATGGTACCCCGCAATCGCGTCCGCGCCCTGCCCGCCGACACCGACCGGCGGGGGCTGATCCGGGCGGCACGGCGGACGGGGTACGGTCGGTTTCCCGTCTACGAGACGAACCCGCGACGCATCACGGGGTTGATCGACGTCGATGACCTCCTTCGGCGGGAGGACTGGAAGAGGGTCGGCGAGTGCCTGGAGCCTGTCTCTTTCCTCAGCCCGCACGACAGCGTGGCGACCGCCATCGTCCGCCTCCAGCGGGAGAAGCACGGACTGGCCGTCGTCGCCGATCGCAGCGGGCAGATGGTCGGCATCGTCCTCCTGAAGGATCTTCTGGGACGTCTGGTGGCGGGATCCGCTCTCGGCGATTGAACCCGCCCGCCCGGACGCCTACGATTAGGACGTGGGGCGGCAAAACCGGATCCGGGGATCCGGCACGAGCGGAACGGGCGCGGCCTCGCACGACCGGCGCCGAACCCTCCAGCGGGGATCAGCGGGGGGGACGGCGTTTCGACGTGCGTCGCGGCGGAGGGGACGGGGTGCTTCCTCATCTCGACCTTCCATCCACCGCCCGTTCCTCGGCGATTCCCGGAGGGGATCCACAAGGGGATGTGAGAGGGAAGACGTTGATGGCCGACCAACCACACGCACCGTCCAGGACAACATCCGTCTCCGCGCCCCGCACCGCTGGCTACGGGCGAACCTTCGTCCCCGGCGGGATCGCGCGGGCTCGAGCCCGCGGCTCGGAGGGGGAAGAGAAGAATCTCCGGAGAGATCGCGGTCCTGACCGGTCCGATTCCGGCAGCGACCGCGGACGGCGTGGTTCGTGGAGATCGGGATTGCGTTCGGAGCTGGCGGTCGTGATCCTGGCGGGAGCGGTGGCGTCGGCGATTCCCGTTCCGGCACAGAGCGGCGAGCCTTCCCGACAAAGTCGTGCGGCGACGGTGTCCGTTCCCGCCGATCGGATTGCGACGCTTCGCGTGCATGCGTCGGGGGGATGGGAATACATTCCGCCGGCGGATGCGACGGGCGGTGGGGGGAGCGTTGCGGGAACCCAGCCGTGCGGACCGGTCACCTACACCGATCCCGACAACTTCACGGCGCCGCAGCCGGTGACGCTGGCCATTCAGCAGGGGTTCGCGGAGGGCGAAGTCGCCTACGCCTCCTACCTGGTCGATCCGACGCTGTATCCGATCAAGCTCGAATCGTTCGAGATGGTCTTCGCGCAGCAGACGAACGTGCCGACGGTGACGCACTGGTCGCTGCTGATCTGGGACGGTCCGCCCTCGTTGCAGCAGGGGGGGATTCCGATGCTGACCATTTCCTCCAACGACATCGAGTTCCCCCATCTGCGGATGGACGCCGGGTTGCAGGCGACCGACCTTCAGATCGTGGTGGATCCCTCGGATCCGGAACAGATCATCCTGTTCAATGACAGCGGCACCAACATGTTCACCATCGGGTTCCGCATCGACCAGCACAACAACCCCCCCGCGGATGCGTGTCTGTTCCCGCCCGATCCGCTCAGCAACGCCTTCCCCGTGACCGATGTGGACGGCATCGCCGACCTGGACAACAACTGGCTGGACGCCCTGACCTGCGGGGGGCTGTGCGACGGACTGAACCGTTTTCTGACGTTGCCTTTGGGGTGCGCACCGAGCGGCGACTGGGTGATCCGGGCGTCGTTTTCGTGCACGCTGGTGGGCGCCTGTTGCGACGTGAACGGCGTCTGCGCGGAGAACGTGGCGGATACCCTCTGCCGGGAACAGGGAGGGACGTTTATGGGCGAGAACGCCTCCTGCGCCACGATCACCTGTCCGGAGCCGGTGGGGGCGTGCTGTTTTCAGGGGTCACCGCTGTGCGACGTGACGGAACCGACGTGTCTCGGACTCTCCGGGGCGTACATGGGGAACGGGTCGGATTGCAACACCGTGGACTGCACAACCGGGGCCTGCTGCCTCTCGGACGGCTCCTGCATCGATACCGTGGAGCCCGCCTGCATCGACCGCGGCGGATCGTTCCAGGGAGGAACGAGCTGCTCGGCGGTCCGCTGTCCCCAGCCCATCGGCGCCTGCTGCGTCAACGGCACCTGCCTCGAAAACCAGCCCCGCGACACCTGCGAGGCCGTCGGCACCTGGAACGGAGAGGGCAGCACCTGCACGCCCGATCCGTGCCTGGCGCAATTGTGCCCCCCGGCGACGGTCCTGGAGGCCAATCCCCCCTCAGGCACGGTGGACGCCCGCCAGACCCATCCCGTCGACGCGCTGCTGCCCCGGACGGGGATCGGTTCCGTGGACGAGGACATCCTCATTGATCTGGGGGTGGATGGAGCGGATCCGGTCTGTTTCACGCTGTGCGAGACGGCCCCGGATCCTCAGTTGGGGCCCAATGACATCGACTCGGTTACGCCGATGGGCAACGGGCTGTACCGGATTCTTCTCGTGCACCCCCTTTCCCCCGGCGCCCGCACCGTCATCCGGTATGCCGGACACACCGGGACGATCGAATACGTCTCCCATCCGGGGAACGTGACCGGCAGCGACGCGGTGGACGAAAACGACGTCACGGCCCTGCGACTCCTGTTGCAAAGCGGGCCACCCGCCGCCCTGCCCGTCTACCGGGCGGACCTCGATCGCAGCGGCTCGGCCGGTCCCGCCGATCTGCTCCGGCTGATCGACCTGCTCAACGGGGCGGGGACGTTCGCGCCCTGGCTGGGAAGCCCGCCGCCTCCCCCGACCTGCCCGCCGTAAGCAGCACTTTAGGAAGTTTTGCAATACGGATCAGCGTGGCCTATCATGCGCTCCGGAATCGATACCCGGATGGCCGGATTGCATGAAACGAGTCTACGCTTTGATCTTCGCGCGGTACCCTCAGCCGGGAGCGGTGAAAACCCGCATGTGCCCGCCGCTGGATGAGGAGGAGGCCGCCCGCCTGCACACACGTTGTCTTCAGGCCGTCTATCGTCGCGTCCTGGAGTTCCCCTCGCTGATGCCGATCGTGGCGGTCACGCCGGACGAACGGGTGGGCGAGATGCGGTCCATCCTCGCGGGGGCCGCTGCCCGAGGGGCGCTTCGGGAGCGCTCCGTGATCTGCTGGCCGCAGGGAGAGGG
>CAZNQN010000203.1:0-5096 GCA_964574925.1 uncultured Phycisphaeraceae bacterium
AAATCCGCGTCGGTGAGTCCGATGTTCAATTCGATGTCGGTGAACACATAGGCGCCCAGCAGTTCGGTTCCTTCGTCGTCGAGGTAGGAGAAAAAGCCGGTGGGGATCAGCAGATCGCGGTCGATGTGCATGATGAGCAGGCGGGCCTTTTCTTCACCTCGGCCGCCTTCCGGGGAGATTCTTCGCTCGAACACGTATGTGGGTCTTCCTTCCAGGATGCCCCGGCCACGGTACCGCCAGAAGGAACCCGGATCGCTCCGCGCGCGGTCCGCGCCCCGGAAGCAGGACTCGAGCATGCGCCGGAACCCGAACCGGTCGATCCGATGACGGGCGGACGATTTCGCATAGGGGCCGTCGATCGGATGGAAGACGACGGGCGAGGCGACCCATCGCAGCCACCCGGCCGGTTCCACGCGCAGCATCGGGCGTCCCCGGCGGATCCATCGCCCCTCGATGTAAGTGACGCGACGGGCGAGATGCGGGTTGCGAATCCAGCGCAGATCCACGCTGAAGGGTTCCTCGCGGCAACGGGCTTCGATTTCCTGCTCCGGCGACAGTGTCCGCCCGCGACGCTCCAGCTGTTTGAGACGGCAGCGATAATCGCGAACGTCACGCTCGCATTTCTCCTTGCACATGCGCAGAAAAGCAAGCGGATCGGAGGCGGCCAGCGATTCATATTCCCAGGGCGCTTCGTGCTCGGGCGGGGCGGGCGTCGTCTCCCGCGAAAAGGCGTCGAGCGTCCAGCGCTTTGCGGAGCCGTTCCGAGCAGCGCAGGAGGCGCCGGCGAGGAGCGCCGCCTGCGCGAGTGCCATGAGACGCAGGGTATTGCTCGACGCCGGACGGCGGTTCGTATTCCAAGGGATGTGCCCGCAGGGCGGTCGCATCGCGCGGGCTGAAGCCCGCGGCTCAGGAGAAATCTGCGGCTCGGAGAAAGCCCGCAGCTCGGAAGACGGGGATGAACCATCCCGGGGAATCGGGCGGAGGAGGATGTACCAACAAGGCCGCGAAGCGATGCGAGGGAACGAAGCGCTTCTCCGGCGTGACGACATGGCGGACCTCGACGCGCTCAATCGCCCTTGGGGATGGGGAGCTTGACCTTGAAGACGGCGCCTTTGCCGAGGCGGGCGCGGGCTGTGATGCTGCCGCCGAGCATCTGGATCAATCCATGGGTGATGGCGAGTCCCAGTCCGGCGGCCTCTCGCCCCCCTTCCTGCAGGACGCCTTTGGTCGTCCAGAACGGTTCGAAGATGCGTTCCTTGACCTGCTCGTCGAACCCGCACCCGGTATCCGTGATCGTGACCACGACGTCTTTCGTGGTGCGGGTGACCTGGACGCGCAGGATCCCCCCGCCGGGCATCGCCTCGAGGGCGTTGCGGATGATGTTGCGGAACAGCGTCAGGACGGGGACGTGCGGGAACGGCATGACCGGAAGCGACTCCATGTCCAAGCGGAATTCGATCCCGCGCTCGGCGGCCTCCTTTTCCGTCTCCTCGGCCAGGGCCAGCATGATCTCCGTGAAATCGCCGAGGTCCTCCGTGCGACGGTCCCCGCCGGCAAAGGCCAGCAATCCGTCGACGAGCGTCGTCGCCCGCTGGAGCGATTCATGGACCTGATCGAGGACGCGGCGGATCATGACCGGATCGTCACTGCGGCGGACGAAGTCGATGCTCGTCACCATCCCACCGAGGATGTTGTTGAAGTGGTGGGCGACCGCTCCGGCCATCTCTCCCAGCGCCACCATTTTGCGGTTCTCGGCCACCTGCCCTTGAAGCTGGATGCGTTTGGTGATGTCGCGGATGCAGACGGAAACGCCCAGCCGCTCTCCCGTCTCGGAGAGGACGGGCGCGACGGTCGCCGCCAGTTCCCGCGCCCCGCCGCGGCGGTCGCGATGCTGGAAGTCGAACTGCACCGTCTCGCCCGTCCGCATCACGCGGCGGAAGGTGCGCTCGGCCAGTTTGCGGCGGTCCTGGGGGATGATGGAGAAGACGGGGGTGCCGATCATCTGATCGGCCGCCGCGCCGAACGTGCGGGCTGCGGCCGCGTTCCACGTCCGGATGCTCAGGTCCGCATCGGTGGCGATCAGGGCGACGCCCAGCGTCTCGCAAAGGAGGCGGTAATGCGCCTCCGTGCCGATCGGCGGTGAGGTCGGTTCGGGTTCGGTCATGCGGGTGGCTTGCGCCGCGCGGCCGTGACTTCGTACGGGTGCGGCGTCAGACAGTAGAAGGTTTCCACGAGACGACCTTCCTGTTGCGAGGTGAAAAACCGGCTGCCGGGCAGGAAGGCGTTCTCGCCCCGGTCTCCCAGTCCGATCACGGCGAACTCGTCCGGTCGCAGCGTCAGGGGAACGACGAGTTCGGTCCAGGCCGTCCGGTCGTAGGCGGGCACCTGGCGGAGAATGCCCCCCTCTCGTTCCCACGTCATCACGCCGCGATCCCGGCGGATTTCGAGTTGCAGGCGGACGTCGGTGGTGCCGCCCAGTTCCGGATGGTACCAGTAGTCGACGCTGAGCAGCTTGTCGCCGGCGGAGAAGGTTTTCCCCTCCAGCCGACCGCCGCGGCGGTGGGTGAAGATCGATTCCGTCTCGTCCACCGTGCCGACGCGGATGAGCAACGGCTGTCCCTGCGGTGCGGAGAGTTCCTCCCGCCGCACGGTGCCGCCGGCTGCTTCGATGATGGTCGCCAGCGCCGGCCAGGCATCCGGCGTGGCCACGCCCACCCGCAGCCCGTTCCGCGCCAGGAGGGCGGCCAGCGAGGCTTCGACCCGGCCTTCGTCCACGTGGTTCCAGATCTTTCCCCCGTGATGGATCTCACCCACCGGCAGATCGATGCGAACGACGTCGAAGGTCAACCCCACGACGCGGACGGGCTCGGTCCGGTCGGAAGAGGTCGATGCAAAACGAGGACGGTCGGTAAGCGGCCACCGCGGCGGGGATTGTCCGGACGGCGTCCCGCCTTTTCCCCATCCGAGGAAACGGCATCCGGTCCCGGTCGGACCGATGAGCAACAGCCCCGCCAAGGCCCATGCTCCTGCCCGATGTCTCATAGGCAACGCCCCCACCCGATGCGGAAGTCTATCTCCTGCGATGCGGCGGGTCAAACGGGGAAAGACGTCCATGATCGTTCGGCGCGGCCTCTCTGCGCATGTGCGGAGGGAAGGCGTTCCGTTGCCCGATCGCAGACCGCCCGCGCGGCGTTCTTGTCGCTGTCCGTGCGTCGTGGTACAACCCCGCGGATGGATGCCTTCACGCAACGTGTGCAATCGCTCTCGCCGGAAAAGGCGCTGAGCATCGCCGCCTACGGGGAGTCCGTGGCCGCCTACCGCTATCGCATCCTGGCGGAACGGGCGACCTCGGACAAGCACCGTCTGCTGTTCGAGAGCATGGCGGACGAGGAGCAGCAGCATCACCTCGACGTGCAGAAGATCCTCAAGACGCACTATCCCCATGCGGATTTCGTGCTGACCAACGCGGACAAGGAGATGGTGGTGGTCGGCCCGCGGATGCTGGAACCGTCCGAACGGACACCGCTGCCGGAGGTCATCCGGACCATCATCGAGACGGAACGTCTGACGGGCCGATTCTACGCCGCCCTCCAGGACTGGATCACGCCGGAATCCCTCCGCCCGCAGATCCGGGAGATGGCCGAGGAGTGCCTCCACCACGCCGCCAAGCTCGAATCCCTTTCCTTTGCGGAATGAAGCCCCGGAGCCCGTGGGGGAAGCGATCCGCACGGTGCCGCCATCTTCCCGCGGTCTGCCTTTCCCGCCGGCGGTTCCGGCTGTAGAAGAGCCATCCGCAAGAACGATACGAACGAAGAGGGGGCGCCTCTGTGAGCAAACTCGTATGGGTGTTCGTCGGATCGGGGGTGGGGGGCGTGTTCCGGTATGCGCTCAGCGGCGCGGCGCAAAAGGCCGGCGGCGGCGCCTTCCCCGTCGGGACGCTGACCGTCAACGTGATCGGCTGCCTGCTGATCGGGTTTCTGACAGCCGCCCTCTCCGGCCCCGTTCTATTGCGGGAGGAGCACCGCGTGGCTTTGCTCGTCGGGTTTCTGGGCGGGTTCACCACCTTCTCGACGTTCGGGCTGGAAACCTTCCACCTGCTCAATGATGCGCAGTACGCGCGGGCGGGATGGAATGCGGTTCTCAGCGTGGGCGTGGGAGTGGCGGCCGTCTGGATCGGATACCGTCTGGCCGAACACATCCTGGGAGTCTGACACCATGAAAATCCCGCAGCAGGGTTATCTTCTCCGCATCTTCATCGGGGAGCACGATCAATGGGAGGGCAAACCGCTGTACGAGGCCATCGTGCTCAAGGCCCGGGAGCTGCAACTGGCCGGCGCGACCGTCCTCCGCGGACCGATGGGGTTCGGCGCCCACAGCCGGCTGCACACGACCAAGATCCTCCGCCTCTCCGAGGACCTTCCCATCGTGATCGAAATCGTCGACAGCAAGGAGAAGATCGACGAGCTTCAGCCGCACATCGACGCCATGGTGCAGGAAGGACTCGTGACGCTGGAGAAGGTGCAGATCATCAAATACCGCGCCGATCGGCCGAAGGACGAAGCGACATAGACGATACCCCTACGGTTCGCACGCCCGGAGGTTGACCGGGTCCTGCACCTCGATGACCGTCTGCGGGAATTGCGGATCGGCGGCGACGTCGGACACCGTCGTCTCGACCTCGGCAAAGCGGATGCTGTCGGTCCGCCAACAGGGCGAGGCGTAGACGTGGAACCAGTCCGCCTCCGGAAACGGCGACGGGGCATCGCAATCCGTCGGCTCCGAAAACCACGCCTCGAACGATCCGTCCGCCTCCAGCCGCAGGCGGCGGTTCGTCCAGACTCGTTCCCTCTCATCTCCGCGCTTGTCGCGATGAACGTGCAGCTCGACGTCGTCCGGATCGAAATCGATGACGCCGGTGAATCGGCCGCGCAGCACCAGCAGGGTACAGCAGGCCTCGCAGGTCGGATCGACGAGGATCGGATCCTTCAGTTCGAGGATCGCCGTCGGGTCGTCCGCCGGTTCGGAGTAGGTGGCCGTGGTGTCGTCGATCTCCACGCGGAATCGCTGCTCGCAGGGACAGACGATGCGGAGGCCCT
>CAZNQN010000204.1:0-5083 GCA_964574925.1 uncultured Phycisphaeraceae bacterium
GGATCGGCGTCTCCACCTCGTCGAAGCCTTCGTCCAGCAGGCACCGGCGGATGGCATGGATGATGGCGCTTCGCTGCCGGAAGACGTCGCGGACCTGCGGATTGGCGAACAGGTCCACGTAGCGACGGCGATAACGCAGGTCCACGTCCGTAAGCCCGTGCCACTTTTCCGGCGGGGGTCGAAGGGCCTTCGCCAGAACCGTCAGCCGCTGCGCCCAGACGGTCAGCTCGCCGGTTTTCGTCCGGCCCAGGAAACCGTCCACGCCGATCAGGTCGCCCAGGTCGAGCTGTTTCAGCGTCGTCCACTGGTCGCCGACCTCGCCGCGACTGACGCCGATCTGGATCGTGCCGCTGCGATCGTGGAGGGTCAGAAAGGCGAGTTTGCCCATGACGCGCAGGAGCATGATGCGGCCGGCCACCCGCATGGACAGCTCGGCGCGGTCGCCGGGAGTAAGGTGCAACGGTTCGGCCCGCCGGCGGACCTCGGCCGTCGGCACCACGTCCGGGAAACGCCGGCCGTACGGATCCACGCCCATCGCGCGGAGCGCGTCGCGTTTGCGGATGCGCTGGGCTTTCAGTGCGTCTTCGTCAGCCATCTCGGATCGGGGGTTCCCGTGTAGAACGAGCGAGGTCGTCCGTCGCGCAGGCGATCGTACCCGCAGCGCGTGCGCGTCGCAAACGCAAGGGGAGAAACGAACACCCCCGGACCGTATGACGGTCCGGGGGTGGGTTTAGGCGTCGGCGTTGTCGTGCGCCGCTATTGCGCGCAACACGGCGCACAGTCGAACGGTGCGAAGCTTCCCAGCCAGAAGTCGTACCCGTCGGCCCCCTGGAACACATCGATGAGCCGCAGGATGTCCGGGGCGGCGACCGTTCCGCTGTGGTCGATGTCCACGCTGTAATTGCCCCAAGCGGGGGTGGACGTCCCGTTGAGCACGTCGATCAACGCCGTCAGATCGTCCGGGAAGGCGAAGCCGTCCCCGTTGACATTGCCCGGATGGGCAAGGTACTGCGCGCTGACGACGGTCGAGTCCACCAGGGTGACCGACAGCGTCGTGAAGGCTCCCGGCGTAATGGGCCGCGCCAGGTGCACCGTGTACGTCCCGTCCCCGTTGTCGTCGATGCCGGTGATGCTGTTGGGCGAGCCGTTGTCGGCCGTCTCACACAAGGACCAGCATTCGAGGGAATCGGTTCCCTGCGTTCCGGCCACGGTGATCGTGTCGATACCCTGCGGCGAGGACGGATCGCCCGGCGGATGGGGCTGACGGGCGTCCACCGTGTCCGGCTGCGGATCGAGGAACGTGACCGGACCGACGGGGCAGGGGTTGCAGGCGACGTCGATGTGCATCGGACCGGCGGGTTGATCGCCCAGGTGCCCGCCGAGGCGGATCTTGTAGCATTGCCCTTGCTCCACATCGAACTGGACCATGGAGCCGAGGAAGCAGGGCGGCGGCATGAAGTCGCTGCACGCCACGATGTCCTCGGAGGTGTTGCCCACCGGGCAATCACACCCGCGATAAACGGCGAGACCGGTGTCCGGCGTGTTGTCGCCGTCGCAGGTGTCGATGGTGGCGGTGCCGTTGCACGGCGCCGTCCAGTCGTACCAGACGTCGTTTTCCATCGTGCTGAGGCAGAACGAAGGCGGGCCGGGACAATCGAAGGTCACCGGCGCCTCGCCGAACGTCGCCCCCGTCAGGTCGAACGGAATGGTGAGCGGATAGTTGGCCGGGTCGTCCTGCCCCGCCGGCACCTCCGCGTCCTGGCAACGGTCGTTGTGCAGAACGGGCGTGCCCGCGCAGTTGGGTGTGACGGTCAGGGCGAAGATTCCGGTATCCGTTCGGCCGTTGTCATCCGGGACGTCCGTTTTGGCACCGACGAGGATGAAATACGTGTTGCCCGGCGTCAGACCGGTCACGCACATCTGCGAGCGGGTCGGCTGATCGACGCCGCCGCACCCGCACGTATCGCTGTCGTCATTGCAGGCGACGGGAACCAGGCTGTTACAGGCGGCTTCGAGATCCAGCTCGCACGTGGAGCCGTCCACACAATCCTGGGCCGCGATACTGCACGGGTTGCCGTCGGCGCAGATGCCGCGATCCTGATCCACCGGTTCGAGCACCTGAACGAGCGAATCCTTGGCGTCTCCCCCCGGACGGGCGTCCGAACAGCAGGTGCTCAGGAAGACCGAGTCGGTGGGGGCCACGAAGCGGAACCACACGGTGTTGACGGCCGGGTCTCCCGGTCCCGAGCTCGGATCGCCGGGAATGCCGGTGTGACAGCAGAACCCGGGGTCGAACTGATTGGTGGTGGCGGTCATCGTGTTGGCATCCACCACCGTGGGGAGCGTGATGAGACGGGCGCCCTCCGCCTGATCGGTGGGAGCGCATTCGTCGTTTTTCGGAGGCGCCTGGCAGAACTGGGCCGCATTGTTGGCACACGTCGCGTCCCACGTCACCTCGCAACAGAAGGAATCGATATTGCAGACCGTGTCGCAGCAGAACGGATCCTCGCAACCCAGCCGACCCAGGCAGTTCCCGTTGAGGCAAACGCTGTTGGGATCGGGCTGTCCGCCGCTCCCCGGACAACTGCACGGCTGGCCGAGCTGCCCGACTTCGCAGGTGATTCCGTCACAGGCGCCGCCCGTGCAGATCGGTGCGTTGCAGTTGCTCAAAAACGGCGGGTCGTTGGGGTTACACGCCTGGCCGTCGTTCGCCCCGCCCACGCAGAACGTGTCCGAGGGGGCGAAACAATCTCCGTCCCGCCCGATGCACGCGGGCTTGGGGCAGCGCTGCCCCAACCGGTTGCAAAACTGCCCCCGCTGGTAGAGACGGGGGTTCTCCACCGGCTCGATGGCGGAACACTGGTTCTGGGTGAGGTTTTCGCACGCTTCGTTGGCGGCTCCCTGCGGTTTGCAACACGCCGACAGCCCGCACGGATCGAAGAAAGGCCCCTGGCAGTCGCCGCCGTCACAGTCCGCCTGGCGGGTGCAGGGGGCGCCGTCGTTGTTGCCGCCGACGCATACGCCGTCGCACAGGTCGCCCTGCTGCCACAATTGCGGGAAGGCACAGTTCATTTCGGGAAGACCGTCCCGGCAGACAGCCTCCCCCTGATCGTCCAGCAAGACCATATCGCAACATGCCCCGGCCGGAGGCTGCCCTTCGCAGAACAGGGTCACATCGAAACCCAGGTTGCACGTTCCCTGCTGCGTCTGCGGTTCCCACTCCATGGTCGTTTCGTTGAAGACCTGGTACAGGTTGGGCGTCTCTCCCAGGAGGGCGGGCAGGCACGTCAACACCGGACCCGTCTGCGCGGAGGTGGTCCGGAACGTGATGAACAGACTCGAACTGGTCAACAGAAACGGATCGGGCAGCATGACCCGGCCGACCTGGACCCCGTCCAGGGACGAGGAGAAAAAGGCCTGTCGGCTTCCGGGGATCACGTTCCCGAAGTTCGGATCCGTGGTGCTCAGTTCGGTTCGAAGATCGGCCTCGACGACGCCGTTGCCCTTGTACGCGAACTCGTACCCGATCAGGTTGCACAGGGGAACCCCGATCCGGAGGTTGTCGGCGAAACGTTTGCCCGGGCCGGGCGTCAGGAAGCCCTGGTTGTGGTTCGTGTTCTTGTACGCGGGGTGGGAAATGGAGCACGTCCCGCGGGCGTAGAGGTCCACGCCGAAGCTTGCGTGAGGACCGGCCGGAAAGCCGATCCCGATGCGCGCCTGGCAGGGAGAACCGGGAAAATCAAACCGGTCGCCGGAAAACCCCAACCGGGCGGGGGCTCCCACCACCACGCCGCAGAAATCCCGGCTGAAGCGGACAGAGACATATCGAATCCGCTCGATCTCGATATCGGTGAGGGGGACCACGACGATCTCGGCGATGTCCGCCTCGGTCGCCACATCCTGACCGATCCGAATGGTCACCTGCGCCTCGCTGCCGGGGATGACGTCATCCCGGTCGACGCCGGGGCAGGATTCGAAGAGAGCCAGGTTCACCGTGTAATCCCCCACGCCTTGCCCCGTTCCTCCCCGGTCGCCGGTGACGCGCACCACGTAATGATCCAGCATGCAGGTGGGGTTGTCGGGGTCAGGCGAGAAGGCGATCGTGGTGATGTCGTCGCCGATCTGCGACTGGGCCAGGAAACCGCTCGGACCGAACGTCGAGGTTCCCAGATCGTTGGCATACACCAGCGTCCCGCTGGTCCCCGCCACGGAGGCATCGAGCCGGTGCCCCTGCGTATCCACGTAGATCCGGTGGACGGTCGCTCCTTTCGGGAGAGGCGCGACTTCGTACGCGCCCGCCGGCAACTCGTCGGAAACAGCCGCCGCATCGACCGGCACGGCGGACACGGCGGTGGTGCCGGCGGGCGGCGAGGTCTTATCACTCCGCGTGCGTGTGTCGCTTTGCGCGAGGACCGAAGCCACCGCCATCGTCATCGCACAGATCGTGGTACCTGCGAACCTGATGCCCTTCGTTTGCATTTCCCTAACCCTTCATACCCTCAAATACGTTCCGCGAAGACCACTCCCGTGGCGGACGCACACCGCCCCATGCGCCGTCGTGCTGACGTCGTGGCTGCCCGGGAAACCTATCCGTTCCTCTTCCGACCGGTCACGAACCGATCGCGCATAAGATCGAACCCTCGGGACTCAGGCCGGAAGAGAGCCCTCTCCACTGACGACAGGTACGCCCCACGTGTGGTGTTCCCCTCCTCCGCAGCCCGCCTCCGCGTCGTGATTCAGGCGGACATCGGCGCGTCGCTCGTCGCCCCCCGACCCGACCGTCCCGCCGTGCTTCGCGGTGTTCCCGGCCGGTCCGACACGCCGCTTTCCCGTTCCCATAAAGCCAACCGCAGCACTTGAGAATAGCCCGGAGAAGCACCGCTGTCAAGATCGACCGCTCGTCGCCGGGCTTGAACCCTCGAAGCGTCCGGCCCGTCCGGAGGCGGTTTTTCGCCTTGCACGTTCGCCGTTTCCGGGCGTTGCCCCGGCCGTGATCGGACATCCGGGGCGCAGAACGGCAGCGGCCTGCGCCCCGCCCGCCCAGCCGTCGGCGGACGGTTATCGGAGGACACAGCCATGCATA
>CAZNQN010000205.1:0-5057 GCA_964574925.1 uncultured Phycisphaeraceae bacterium
CCAGCCGCTGGGATGGTACAACAGCCTCAACCCCTGCTTGCCGGAGGTGCGGCGCTACCTGACGGCGGTCATGGAGGAGATCGTGCGCGGCTACGACGTGGACGGTCTGCACCTCGACTACATCCGCTTCCCCAACGAGTGGACGGAATCGTACGGTCGCGGGCGCAGCGTGCCCGATTATCCCCGCGATCCGCGGACGCTGGCGATGTTCCGCCGCGAGACGGGCACCACGCCCGACCGCGATCCGCAGCGCTGGACGGCCTGGCGGGCGGACAAAGTGACGCAGTTGCTCCGCGACATCCGGCGGGCGGTCAAGCGGATCCGACCGGGGGTGCAGCTCAGCGCGGCCGTGGGGGCCGAACCCGCCGAAGCCTATCGCCGCCATTATCAGGACGCCCTCCGCTGGATCCGGGAGGGGTTGCTGGACGCGGTGTACCCGATGAACTACACGTCCGATGCGGCGACGTTCGAGCGGCGGGCGCGGCTGTGGGCCTCGCAGCAATCGAAGGTGACCGTGGTGATGGGCATCCGGTTCGACGGTCGGGACGGGCGCACGGTGGCGGAACAGCTCCGCCGATCGCGGGCGGTGTGTCCCCATTTCGCCGCGTTCGCCTACAACGCCTTGTTCGAGCGGCCCGGCGCGTCGCGCCGCGCGGTGCGGGATGAAGCGGGTGTTCGGCGGACGGCCCTGCGGCGGGAGATCGTGCCCCTGTTGCGACGAACGGCCCGCAAGCGGCGTTAGCGCGTCGATCGGTGCATCGGACCGGTTCTGACCCCGCAGCATGGAAACGGGAGCGCTCAACGTCCAGAGGCTGAAACAGGCTCGAACGTCCCTCGGAAACGCGGTCCGGTCTTTTCGCATCGGGCACGGATGGAGTCCGGATCCGCCGTGCAGACTTCAAGCCCGGCGATCGGAACATAAAAAGGGACGTGTTCCCGAAGCCGCGAAGCGAAACAGGCTCCCGACTCCGGCGTTCAAGATATCGGGTCTCCGGAGCGGCCGGACGCCCCTCCGCCCTGTCGCGTCACGGCATCCTCGGCCACAGCGGCACAGACGGCCGCACACGCCGTCTCCGTGCGCAGCACCGTCGGGGCGAGGCGGATCCACTGCGCTCCCGCTTGCGCCACGAGTGTCCGTTCCGCGTCCGACCATCCCCCTTCCGGGCCGATCAGCACCAGCACCGATGCCCCGTTCTCTGTTTCGCACAGATGTCGGGACAGTGGCGCTCCATCGCCTCGGGCGTCGGCCGTCAAGACCCGATCGTACCTCCCGAACTCCTCCACCACGCGAGGCAGCGACCGGACGGGTTCGATCACCGGTACCCACGCCCTTCGCGCCTGCTTGGCCGCCTCGATCGCCCGCCGCCGCCATTTCTCCACCGCTCCGTCTCCCGGACGGACGACGCTCCGTTCCGTCTCGAGGGGTTGGATCACCGCCACGCCCAGTTCCGTGCATTTCTCGATGAGGTATCCCTGGCGATGGGCCTTCGTCATCCCCACCGCCAGCGTCAGGCGCACCCGGCACTCGAAGGGCATCCGTGTCGGTTCGCCCGCTTGCAGCTCCAGGTCGCCCTCGCGGATCCGGAGCACCTCGGCCGGGGAAACCCGCCCCTTTCCGTCGAACAACTCCACCGCGTGTCCCTTTCGCAGGCGCAGCACGCGGGCACCGTGATGGGCCTCCTCCTTGGAAAGCCGGACCACGCCGGGTTGCAAAGGATCACAGAACAGGCGGGGGTGTCGCATGCCCAACGATTATCCGGCCCAGCGCCCGTCCAGCAACGCGCTCACGGCGGCGAAGGGAACGACCGATAAAAGGAAGGATCGCCCCCGGCTTCTCCCCGAAAACAGGGGCGATCCGCGAGCCGATCCTTCGTTTCCGATCCACCCGGAGACGACCCCAGGACGTGACGGGAACCGAAACGTTGACCGACGAGAACGATCCCAGTTCGAGCCCGCCTTCGCCCGGCGACAAGCCTGAGGAGGAGATCGTCTCGGCCGACGAACTGGCCGCCGTCATGGAGGAGGCCTCCTCCGTGGCCAGGGAGCTTGCCCAGGAGGTGGGCGTGGGCGGGGATCAGGAAACGACGGCTCCCGCCGCACCACAGGCCGAAGGTGCCCCCGGCGGACCGTCCCCGGAGGAGGTCGCCGACGGCATCGATCTCGATGCCCGCCTCAGTGAGCTGGAACGGCTGGTGGAGACCGCCAGCCGGGAACTGGGCGGCGACCTGGACCGGCAGGAACCGGTGTCGATGACCGACCTGAGCCGGACCGGGATGTCGCCGGGTGAGGCGTCGTCCCCGTCGTCGCCCGCCGCCGAGGACGCTCCCGACTTCATGGCCGAGTTCATGGAGGGATCCGAGGAGGAAAAGAATGCGCCGGAACCGCAGCCGGTGCCCGCGGCGCCGTCGCCGACGATCTCCGCCCCCGTCACGTCTCCCAAACCGGGGGTCGTCAGCACGCCCGATCTGGCGCCCGCGCAACCCGAGGAGAAGGTGGAAGAAACGGAAGAAGAACCTGCGGAACCCTCAGCGGGGCTGGGTGAACGCATCGCCGGGATGCTCAAGCCGATGACCGCCGTGGTTTCCGGGCTTGCCCTGCATGCGGCCGACAAGGGCGTGACGGTGCTGGAGCTGGTCGACAAGCCGCTGGCCCGTTTCGGCGACACGGTGCGGCGGATCGTGGGGTGGGTCGGTCTGGCCACGCTGGGGGCGGCCCTGATGCTCTACATGGTTTCCCTTCTTTGAGGGCGTGCCCAAAACGGCGTCTCGGTCGGTTCTCCGTTCCAACGGATCACGTCGCACGATCGAGCCTTTCTCAAGCACGCAGACCGGTCCTTTCCCCATCGGATGCAGATGGGATCCTGCCGCGTCGCGCAGGCTTCAAGCCTGCTGCTCGGAACACAAAAACGAGACATGCTCTCGGGGCACAAAGACGAGAAACACTCTGCATTGCGCGGGCATCCATCCCGCGGTGGAGATGAAAAGAGACAGGCGGCGGCCGTCGGGACGGCTTCGGGGAATCCGAAAACAATGATGGGTGGAGGTCCGCCCAGCTCATCGGGATCAGACGGCCGCCAGCGCCTGTTCCAGATCGCGGATGATGTCGTGGTAGTCTTCCAGCCCGATGCTGAGGCGGATGCCGTTGGGCAACAGCCCCCGCTCCCGCTTCACGGCATCCGGCATGGCGGAATGGGTCATGGAATACGGCGCTTCGATGAGCGTTTTGATCTGCCCCAGGGAGACGGCCAGGGTGAGCGTGTAGGCGTGTTCGGCCGCCCAGTCGATCAACCGTTCCGCCGGTTTCCCCGTCTGGTCCGGATCCTTCACCAGAAAGTAGATCATCGACCCGGGGGCGAACTTGCCGCGATAGTCCCGCATCTGCCGGTAGGCCAGATCATACTGCGGAAACGATTTCAAACCGGGATAGAACACCGCCTCGACCTTCGGATGCGTTTCCAGAAACTGTGCCACGCGCAGCGCCGACTTCTGATAGTTGACCATCCGCGTCGCCAGCGTGGGCAACCCGTGCACCAGCGCCGGCCAGGCACTTTTCGGAGAGAGCACGCCGCCGAAGTCCTTGCGGTAGAGGATCAGGTCCGTGTAAAGCGACTTGGGCCCCACCACCGCCCCGCCGATGTCCGTTCCGAAGCCGCCGATCGCCTTGGTCAGGGACTCGCACACGACATCGGCCCCCAGCTCCAGCGGACGCTGGCAATAGGGTGTGGCGAAGGTGTTGTCCACGACGATCCAGACCCGCTCGGCCGGGTCGCGTTCGGCGTTCACCTCGTCCGCCACCGCCCGCACGCCGGCGATGTCGATCAGCTTCATGTCCGGATTGACGGGCGTTTCCAGGTAGATCGCCCGCGTTTCGGGTTTGATCGCCGCCCGCACCTGCCGGAGGTCGGTCATGTCCACGAGGTCATGCCGCACGCGATAGCGCGGCAGCCAGTTGGTGATCAGGGAATACGTGCAGCCGTACAGCACCTTGTGGGCAACGAGGTGTTCATCGGCTTTCACGAGGACGCCGATGGCCGCCGCGATGGCCGCCATTCCGGAGGCGAAGCACAGCGCCGTTTCTCCGTTTTCCGCCGCCGCCAGGTTCTCCTCCAGCATGCCGCCGGTCGGTTCGCCCAGTCGCTCGTAGATGTAGATGGGGGCGTGGTCGAGCTTGCTGTCGTCGAGCCCGAATTCCTCGAATCCGCGGGCCCCTCGCCTGGCGGAATCGAGCCGGAACGTCGCACTCACCGTGATGGGCGGCACCACGTGGTGGTTGTAGTCCCACCGTTTCGTGTGCCCCCGGCCGTGGATCAGCCGGCTGCGAATGTGATAGGTCTCGTGCTCGTTGCTGGGATCAGGTGTGGAGGACGGCTTCTGTTTGTCCGACATGGCTGAGATCTCCTCGATCGGTCCCCCCCTCGCCCCGGGGAGTCCAGCAATCCGCGTACCCCGCCTCCCGAAATCGGGGCGGATCGGGCGTACCGCTTCCGTTCAGTATAGCGCATGGCGCGTCCGGGAGCGATTGTCCCCTCGACTTCCAACGGGCGGACGGACAAAGAACCCCGCAGTTCACCGCCCCGTCGAACGGGCGGCGAAGGCGGCCGCGCACAGCAGGGCGTCGCGGTTGTCGCGCCAGCAGCGTTGCGGGGAGTGGTGGGAAGGGAGTTCGAGCGTGACCACGGGGATCCTCCGTTCCACGCCCGCCCAGGTGCCGAGGCTGCCCGGCGTGGGATAGCCGATGGAGCCTCGAACGGGGTAACCGTTCCGGCGGCTCATGGCGCGGGCGAGCGTTTCGGCCGGTCCGTCGTAGTTGTTGCAGTGACGGCGCCCGTCGATCGAATGGACGGTGACGATGGCGTCGGGCTTGAACCGCTCGACCGCCCGCATGACCGCCCGCGTTTCCGGTTCGCTGCCCGCCCGCAATCCCCCATACATCCGCGAGCGAGGCGATCCCGGCGTCCAGTCGGTCGTGGGGAAATTGCGGTTGACGTCCACGCCGCGGGCGTTGCGCCGTTTCCGCCGTTCGTACCCGTCCGGATTGACCACCGGAACCAGCACCCA
>CAZNQN010000206.1:0-299 GCA_964574925.1 uncultured Phycisphaeraceae bacterium
TCACGCCGGCTACCCGTCGTCGCCTTGGTGGGCCGTTACCCCACCAACAAGCTGATAGGACATGAACCGATCCTGGACCGCCTCAGCTTTGCCCGCCGGATCATGCGATCCCGCGGGGTCATCGGGTATTACCGGCGCTTTCGCAAAGGGACAAATGTCCCGCCGCTATCCCCGAGTCCAGGGTACGTTATCCATGCATTCCTCACCCGTTCGCCACTAACGTGATCCCCGAAGGAACCACGTCCGTTCGACTTGCATGCCTTAGACACGCCGCCAGCGTTCGTTCTGAGCCAGGATCA
>CAZNQN010000206.1:309-5011 GCA_964574925.1 uncultured Phycisphaeraceae bacterium
CTCCCACGCCGATAAATCTTTGATCACGAATCCGTCGACCCGTGATATTATCCGGTATTACCCACCCTTTCGGATGGCTATCCCGGAGCATGGGGTACGTTACCTAGCCATTACTAACCCTTTCGCCACTAGCTATACGCCTGATTGCTCAATTGCATAGCTCGTTCGACTTGCATGTCTTAGCCACGCCGCCAGCGTTCGTTCTGAGCCAGGATCAAACTCTTCACTTGAAGTTCGTCTCCTGACATCCGCCCGGTCCCGAAGGACCCGGCGGACAAGGATTCAACGAAAGGCTCTCTCACTCTGGCGCTCGTGAGAATGAAAGAACAGTTGGAGACCCGCCGGACACACCTGCGTCACCACGCGCACCGGCCGGGTCTTTCCGGTTCCCGCAGGCCTACGCAAGCGCCGCCCGCGAAAACCGTCGCATTCTCACGACGACTTCCCCGTTTACTTGTCAAAGAACCGCCGCACCGCGGGCATCCCCCGATGCAGCGAGCGGCGCATTCTACGCCGCCCCCGCCGCCTGTCAAGGCGGCTTCGAACGCTTCCTACGGATTCCTCCGCCTCCCGGTTCGCCCTTCCGAAAGGGGGCCGAATCGATCAAATATTGAATTCTTGCTGAAACTCGATCCCCCTCGCCTGCGGCGATCGGCTCGTGCCGTCCTCTCCCGCTTCCCTCGCCGGGCCGGTCAGGGCGTCAGCCGCCTTCCCCGGCCGATGCGGCAGACGCCGGACAATCGAACCGTGTGTAGACCTGATCGTCCCCCGGGTCGACCGGTTCGCGGTCCGCAGCACCGAAGTGCAGGCGAAGCCGGTCGCCGCTGAGCGTGGCCAGTTCTTCGAACCGATCCCGCGCCGGTTCCGCGGTGAGGAATTCGCCCGTTTCGGGATCGTACCCCATCGTCTGCTGCACGGTGAAAACGATCCGGTTTCCATCTTCGACGACGAACGTGCCGCTGTCGCCGCTTGCCAGCGTGAAGAAACGCCCGAACGCGTCCCGCTGGTAGATCCAGCTCGTAAACGTGCCGCTTTCCGCATCGAACCGATAGACGAAGTAGAGCGTCAGCAGAGGCTCCCCATCGACGGCGACGTCCGCCGGCAACGCCGCCGCCCAGCAGCCGTCCAGCAGGCTCAAGTCATCGACAATCGTACCGGGGGGCAACTCGAACAGTGGGTCGTTCGGGTCCTCGACGAATCGGCTTCGGTTCTCTGTGACGAAACGCAACTCTGCCGGTAGATCCTTCGGCGCCGCCGGGAACGGAACCGTTCCGCAGCCGGTCGCAATCGTCGAGAAAGCCACCGGGATATGGAACAATGACAGAACCCGATGTTCCCCTTTTCGTCTCATGCCCTGTGTCTCTCAACGGATTCTCCGATCATTCCCCGTCTGCAACAGACGTTCCGAGAGATGCGACACGGTCCGATTCATTCTTTACACATCCCTGATCGGTTCCGGACGCGGGTTCATGGGGCGGTATATCGCTAGAACACCTGGTCGAAGCAGACGTTCCAGTGTTGACCGTCCCAGCAGATACATACGAGGCGAACCTTGGCCACCTGCCAGCCACAGCAGAGGGTGTTGTCATTGACCCGGGTGCAGGAGATGTCCTCCGATGACCCTCCCTGTGTCGCAGCCGTCGTCCCGAGGCGCTGCTGCCGCCGCTGCTTTTTGTCGAGACGATCCATCACGGCGAACAGGGTCTGATCGTCGACCGTCTTGATGTGCGTTTCCTCGCCCTCGTCTTTTCCGGCCTCGAGCGCCACCTGGAAGTTTCCCTGTTCGTCCTTGGAGAGCAGGATCATGTGTTCCGTGTTTTTCGTTTTCACGTAGAGAAAAACATCGCCGGTCCCGATGTCGGCCCCCTTGAACGCGGTGATCGCCTTTTCATCGTTCCGGCTTCCTTCGTCGCCGAGCTGAGTCATCATTGCAGCGAATCGCGCGGGAGCGACGACCTGTTTCTCATCGCCCGCGCGCTGAACACCCGCCCGTTCCTGGGCCAGGCAGCTGCCCGTTGCCGCGACCGCCAACCACAAAAAAGCGACGGAGCGCGACTGCCGCGGTTGGATTCTCCTGCGCGACGAGCATGGGGCGTCATGCCGCTCTCTCGTTCGTCCGTCTGGCCGCCCTGTTGTTCCGAGCTTTTTCATGACATGCCTCCCACTTCGTTCCCCCCTCACGTATCTCGCCCATCCACTCCCGGTAGAGTGGAACCTTGATTCGGATCGACAGATCGGACGCGCGGCGGCTGGTGGACGTGGTCGCGGTGCCCATGACGGCGACGGCCGTAAACGCGGGTTGGCGGGAACATGGTCGGATGCCTCCGCCTTGCCTCCCCTCTTCCCTCCGACGGAGAACACCTGTCTGTCGTTTTTATACGGCATCTGGGTCAACGGTGTCAACTGTTTTGTTGATGGTTTTCCTGCTCTTGTTGCCCTCTACTTCGGAATCTTCGCAGGGCAGGGCGCACAAGTGATTGTGGGGTAAGAGATTGCGAAATTGGCTGGTGCCGCCCGGTCATGCCCGGGGCGGCGGGAAGGGAGGCATCGGTTCCCGGAACGAGGGCGTACACGATTGCTGCGGCGATGCGGAAGCCGGACCGGACCACATATTGCGGACCGTCGCCGCCCGGGTACGATCCGTCTCATGCGAATCGGCCGCGATCCGTCTTCGATCCCGGGTGGCTCCGCACGGGCGCCCGCGCCCCCGGAGCGCCGTCCCGCATGAGCGCGGAGACCGCCGGGACCGACCCCTCGGACGCCTCGGCCCGCCGCCGCGCGCTGCACGTCATTTTGCTGGTCGCGTTCGTGGATCTGATCGGGTTCGGGTTGATCCTTCCCCTCCAGGCCGTCTACGCCAAACGTCTCGGAGCGACGGGGCTGACCTTCGGCCTGCTGGTGGGGGCGTATGCGGTGATGCAGCTTCTGTTCAACCCGATCCTGGGGCGATGGTCGGACCGGGTGGGACGGCGGCGGGTGTTGCTGCTGAGCATCGGCGGGAGCGTGGCGAGCCATGTCCTGCTGGGGGTGGCGGACCTGGCCCACTCCCTGCCCCTGCTGTTTCTCGCCCGCATTCTCGACGGCATCACGGGGGCCAACGTCACCACGGCACAGGCGTACATCGCCGACGTCACCGAGGACGAGGACCGGGCCCGCGGCATGGGATTGTTCGGGGCGGCGTTCGGGATGGGGTTCGTGGTCGGTCCGGCGCTGGCGGCGCTTCTGGCGGCCGTCGGAACGCGCGTCAGCGGCGAGGCCACGGGAACTTCCTGGCCGGCGTTCGGCGCCGCATGCATTTCGGCCTGCGCGCTGTATTTCGTGTGGCGCTATCTGCCCGAGTCGAGACGGCCGGGGGCGGCCTTGCGGGCCGTCTATGGGTTGAGCCTGCGCGGCCTGCGGCGGGTGATGGCGCATCATCGTTTCCGCGAGCTGCTGACACTGGTGTTCTCCGCCACGTTCGCCTTCGTGCTGCTTGAAGTGACGCTCGTGTACCTGTGCATGGGGTCGCTGGGGGTATCCGCATCCGGCAGCGGGTTGGTGTTCGCCTATTTCGGGGTGGTGATGGCCTGTGTACAGGGCGGACTGGTGGGGAGACTGGCGTCGCGGTTCGGGGAGCCGCGCGTGCTGTCCGTGGCACCGTTCCTGACGGCGATCGGTTTCGTGATCCTGGCGGGCGTTTCTATGGCTTCCACCCGTTCGATCGCCTGGACGCTGCTGCTGATCGGATGCCTGCCCACGGTGCTCGGGCACGGACTGACGGGGCCGAATCTCAACGCGATGGTTTCCCGTCAGGCGGCCGAGGATCGCCAGGGAGAGACGCTGGGCATTTCGCAGGGTATCGGCTCGCTGGCGCGGGCGCTGGCGCCGCCGGTGGGAGGATGGTTGTACGATCGGGGGCCGTCCTGGCCGTACATGGTCGGCGCCGTGCTGCTCGTCGGCATCGGTGCGTTCGCCCTGCGTGTCCGCCGCCGCCATGAAGACGTCCTGCGGAATGCGAAACGATCCACGGTTGCATGACACTGGCGTCGAATGGCTGAGTGGTCACGGTGATGCGGCGAGTATCCGATCTCAAGAGAGTTCTCCGGGAATGCGGATAGGCGGTTTCTCTGTCGGTTCCTTCCACCCTGACGTTCCGTCGCGCGGGCTAAAGCCCGCGGCTTGGAGGACAGAAAGGAAAGATGCTCTGTATAGGATCTCCTACGCCGCATGTTTATGACAATGATAATCTTGTTTATGATAATGATGCACTGACGATGACGGTTTCCCCTCTAGCGCGACGAATGCGAGTCCTCGGTTTGTGGATTGCTGGCGTCCTCGTGCTCGCTGCGGCGGCGTTTCTCCGGTTCGAGGGGCTGGGCGTTCGTTCGCTGTGGCGGGACGAGGTGTGCACCTGGTACGTCTCGCGGATGCCGTGGGGGGAGAGCCTCCGCTGGGGACCGGAACTGACGAAACCGCCGTTGTATCAGGCCGTCCTCCGCCTGCTGACCGACGATCCGCACCCCACGGAGGCGATGCTTCGTCTGCCGGCGGCTGTGTGCGGACTGGCCGTCGTGATCGCGGGCGGAATCCTGGGCGCCCGTCTGGGCGGCTCACTGACCGGGCTCGCCGCCGCTGCTCTGCTGGCATTTCAACCGTTGCAGATCCACTACAGTCAGGAAGCCCGTCCCTATTCGATGATGGTGCTGGGCTGCATGGTCGCCAC
>CAZNQN010000207.1:0-4994 GCA_964574925.1 uncultured Phycisphaeraceae bacterium
GAGGATTTATATCGAGGGGACGGAAGACGCAGAGGGCTTCGCGCTGCACTATCGAAGCGAAGTGGTGTTTGCGGATGATCCAGACCGGGATCGAAGCGCCACTTGCATCAAGGTCCGGGGCGACGGCTGGCAGAAGGACACGCTACCGGCCAACTTCGTCCGCACGGGGCTCCAGCACAACGGGAACGGGCGCCCCTCCTACGAAGATTGCGTCGGCGACAATGCCGTCCAGCCGCCCGCAGGGCCGTAGCACCACGGCCGCAACGGCCTGACGGTTCGAACGAATCGCAAGCAGCTTTCGACCGCCGGTTTCTCCCACGACGAGAGACCGGCGGTTTTTCATGCGCTCTTGGGGAACGATGACCGAGGCGGGCGGCAGGCGGCGACCCAGGGGGGACGATCGGGCTTGCGTTCGGGGGGCACGGCGGCCGGCGTTCGGGCAGAGGAACACCACGAGCAACATGCCTTCGCAGACGTTCCCCGGCGCGGGCATTCGCGGCGGCGTTCGGGCATAAGGGGCGGTTTCCAAGGTGTCGGGACCGACCGACGATAATCGGAACGGAAGATCGTCCCGGTTTCGGAACGTATGAAAGACGCCCAGGCTATGACGCCGCCGACGGTTCGATTGCTGATCACCTGCCCGGATCGGCCGGGGATCATTGCGGCCGTGACCCGTTTTCTGCACGAACACGGCGGCAACATCCTGGAGCTGGATCAGCACACCGATCCGCAGGAGGGCGTCTTTTTCATGCGGGTGGAGATCGACTTAAGCGGGTTCGGGCTGCGGGAAGGGACGTTCGGAGAGGCGTTCGAATCCGTCGCCCGCTCGTTTTCCATGGACTGGCGCGTCTACTGGGGGAACCGGGTCAAGCGGATGGCGATCCTGGTCAGCCGGGCGGGCCACTGTTTGTCCGATCTGCTGTGGCGATGGCGGGACGGGGAACTGCGGGTCGAGATTCCCTTCGTCGCAAGCAATCACGACCTGTTGCGGCATCAGGCCGAATCCGCCGGGATCCCGTTTCATCACCTGCCCGTCACGCCGGAAACGAAGCCGCAACAGGAGGGGAGATTGCTGGAGCTGATCGAGCAACACGAGGTCGATTTTCTCGTGCTCGCCCGCTACATGCAGATTCTCCGCGCCGATTTCGTCCGCCGATTCCCCGCGCGGATCATCAACATTCATCACAGTTTTCTGCCGGCGTTCAGCGGCGCCCGGCCCTATCACCAGGCCTATGAGCGCGGGGTCAAGATCATCGGCGCCACCAGCCACTACGTGACCGAGCGGCTCGACGACGGTCCGATCATCGCGCAGGCCACCACCCCCATCGACCACCGCGACACGGTGCAGGATCTGGTTCGCAAGGGGCGGGATCTGGAGCGTGTCGTTCTCGCAACGGCCGTCCGGCAGCACGTCGAAGACAAGATCCTCGTCTGCCGCAATCGGACCGTCGTCTTCGATTGAAGCGGTCTCAGCGTTTTCCGACATGGACCGCCCATTGCGTCATCGGAAGCGCGTGGCGTACGGATCCATCGTGCAGACCTCATGCCCGCGGCAGCGCATATGAGCGGGACGCACTGTATGTCGGGGGTTGCGCGCGACCGCCGGGCGGGGTTTACCGCAGGAACTTCAGGAGTCGACGGGCCGTTTCGGCGATGCGTTCGGGGGTTTCGTAGGTGCCGTTTTCGATCTCGGCGCGGATCGCGCGGATGCGGGCCAGACGCAGGCTCGACGACTGGGCCGCCTCCGCCATCGCCCGCCCCAGGGGGGAGATCTCCACCCGGTCTTCCCCGCCGTCCGCCGCGGGGGTCGGGGGTGGAAGCGTCTTCGGTGCGGCCGCCAGACGGGGGGCCGAAACCGGAGGATACACATTCACAATGTTAAGAATCGCACTCATGCTCTAGAACCGTCCGTCCTTACCGGCCACCCGCGTGCGATCCCTTTCGAGTCACCCCGTCCTCGCGTGTCTGGAAACCACCCGCCGGTGACAGGCCCCTTCCCCCGTCGGGGCGCTGCCGGTGCCTTTCGAACTTGCCCAATGCCGTCCCTGGCCGCCCCGATCCACCGGGGTCGATAACGTTGGCAAGCCCGCTCCATCAGGCCGCCCCGATTCCGACGTTCGTCATTCCTAGTATCGACGGAAAGGTTTCACAGGCTTGAAGGAAAATCGGACCTTCCGCGCGTGATCGGACCAAAACATACAACATCTTCGGCCCGAACGCCTCCGGAGGGCGTCATGTCGTAAACGTCTCGGATCCGGACACGGCCGACGGCACGCCGCCCGCGGATGGGCGTTCGCTTCCGCGATCGGACCGGGAAAGCGATATCGATTTCCAGCGTTGAGGAGCCGATCCCGGTTCGAGCGTGCGTTTACTATCCGGGAGCCTGGAGGACCACTTCCGCGTGCTGCTCCTCGCCGTCCCGGACGTAGGTGAGGGTGACCCGATCGCCCACCTCGTGCTGCTCCAGGGCGTCGAGGAGGTCGTTCTGGCTGCGGATCCGGTGGTCGTCGAGACCCACGATCACGTCGCCGAGCTGAACGACCACGCCGTCCCGGCGGATGAGCGTCCCCCGCAGGCCGGCTCGGGCGGCGGCGCCCCCTTCGACCACATCCAGGATCAGCACGCCCGGAAGCTCCCATTGCCGGTTGACCTGGTCGGGAGCGGTGAGCACGCCCAGGGCAGGGCGGATCACCCGTCCATAGGCGATCAGTTGCGGCACGACGCGGTTGACGATATCGACGGGGACGGCGAATCCGATGCCCGCACTGGTGCCCGAGGGGCTGGCGATCTGGGTGTTGACACCGATGAGGCGTCCGGCGCTGTCCAGCAGCGGTCCGCCGGAATTGCCGGGGTTGATGGCGGCGTCGGTCTGGATCACGTCGCGGATGGGCCGACCGGAAAGCGACTGGATCTCCCGCCCCAGCGCGCTGACCACCCCGACGGTGAGGGTGTGGTCGAAACCGAAGGGATTGCCGATGGCCAGCACCATCTGCCCGACCATCAGATCGGACGAGGAGCCGATCGGAAGCGGATGCAGCTTTTCCGGCGGGGCGTCGATCTTCAGCACGGCCAGGTCCTTGTCCCTCTCCGCGCCGACCACTTCCGCCGACCAGGTGGTGTGGTCGGCGAGGGTGACGTTCACGGCGTTGCTGTCGAGGATGACGTGCATGTTGGTGACGATGTGCCCTTGACGGTCCCAGACGAACCCCGAACCGGTTCCCCTGGGGATTTTCATCACGTCGAAGGTGAAAAGGGATTGTCGATATTCGATGCTGGTGATGTAGACGACGGAGGGGGCGGCCTTGCGGAACGTTTCGATCGTGGTCCGTTCCACCGACAACAGGTCGCCGCGCGGATCGATCGGTCGGGGGCGGGCGTTGGGATCGCGCAGACCGCCGCTTCGTCCCAGGTTCATCAGGGTCCACACGGCCGCGAAGACCAACGCCCACGTGACGGTCAGCATCATCCAGCCTGGGCCGCGCGTCCGGCGGCGCACGTACATCGGGGGTACGCCCATGTCACCATCTCCAGGATTCGGGGGTTGCGGAATCATCAAGCTCTCCCGTCGGCGGCATCGTACCATCCACGCGGGCATGGGCCTATCGCGCCAAGGAAAGCGGATCGCGCGGCCGGATCCGACGGCGGTTTCACGCGATGCTGCGCGACGCGACAGATCGCCCGTAAGACGTGAAGGGAGCGCCGGGAAGCGGGGCTACGAAATGCGCTCCTCGTCTCGCCGGGCATACAACAGCCAGTAGGCGACCGGCACGACGAACAGGGTGAAGACGGTCGAGGCCACCAGACCGAAGATCAGCGCCCACGCCAGTCCGGAGAAGATCGGGTCGATGGTGATGGGGATGGCGGAGAGCATGGCCGTCCCCGCCGTCAGCAGGATGGGGCGCAATCGCACCACCCGGCTTTCCAGAATGGCGTCGAACAGCGACCGCCCGCGGGCAAGCGAGAGGTGAATGAAATCGACGAGGATGATCGAATCGCGGGTGACGATGCCGGCCAGGGCGATCATGCCGATCATCCCGGTGGCGGTGAAGAAGATCGGGTCGGGGTATCCGCCGACGGTGCCGCCGGCGATCACGTTGAGCAGCCAGAAACCCGGCATGATGCCGAGGATCGTCAGCGGAATGGCCAGCATGACCACCACCGGGATGACGAACGATTCCACCTGTACGACCAGGATGATGTAGATGCCGACGAGGATGTCCGGGCGAAGCTGGCCCAGCTCGGCGTGGCCACGACCGACGCAGCCGGGAACATGCTGGAGGTCTCCGAGGTCCTGCGGAACCTGGGCAACGCGATCCGCGACATGCCCAGGGCACAGCGCCTGAGCATCATGAACGAGCTGTTCAGCAAGCGGGCGGTGGCGGGAGGCATCAAGCTGACGGCGGCCTCCTTCGACCGACTCAATGAGGCCATCGATCAGGCGCATGGAACGGCCCGGCGGACGGCAGAGACGATGGACAGCGGCATCGGGTTGCAGGAACTGCTCCTCGAGGTTGGCTGGCCCAACGGCTTTACCGGCCGCAATTTCCGCGACAGCTGCAACGGAATCTCCATGTCGCGGTCAAATCGGTCCCGGAACGACAACATTGCCGGTGGCTGAAGCGTTATGTGCCTAATCGCTCATTCAACGGTGCCCATACATCGGAACTTCACGCCGCGTAGCCCGTCGGACGTAGAAAGCGCGACCCAGCCATCGATGGCCTGCGGGCGCTGGGGATGCAGGGTGACATGGCATACGGCCTCAGTCGGACTCTTTTGGGATACCTCTATCGAGAGATATTCCTTGTCGACTGCTGTGTGAGTGAGCTCGAAGGGTCTACCATCCTCGCTCCAGATCCGAACTTTTTGTGTGACCGGTCGGTCGACGATACGAACCAGACCAAACTTGACATTCTCGGGCTCGACCACGAGGCCGCCCGAAGCCATACCGACGATCCAGATGCGTTGTTTGGATACCGGCATTCCATCTTCAAACA
>CAZNQN010000208.1:0-3471 GCA_964574925.1 uncultured Phycisphaeraceae bacterium
GCGACCCTGGTGCTCGGCGTGGGGACGACGCTGCTGGTGATTCGCTCCCCGCAGATGCGCGAGCGCGTCGAGCGCCGCATCGCCGCCGGGGTCAAGAAGTTCGCCTCCCGCTACCGTCGGTACGAGCAATGGGACACCGCCGCCATGCTCTATCGACGCGCCCATGAAAACGATCCGGACAGCGCCTTCCTGCTCCGTCGCCTGGCCGAGTGCCGCCGGGAAATGGGCGATTCGGAAGGCTTCCGGCGCTACGCGCAGCAGGCCCTCGACCTCGATTTGAAACGTCTTCGCAAGTCCCCCACCAACACCTCCGTCCACCGTTCCCTCTCGCGGACCTATCGCCTCCTCGGCGACGACGAGCGCGCCGACGAGCATCTCCAGACCGCCCTCCGTCTCGCCCTCCGCCGGGTCCGCAAGAATCCCCACTCGGCAAGCAGCGCGTATGCATTGGGGCAGACGTACATGATGATGGGAGACTACGGCCGGGCGCTGGAGCATCTTTCCCGCGCATACCGACTCAAACCCACCTCCAAACGGTATCGAAAGGCCTATTTCAGCGCCCGTGCCAGGTTGCAGCAGGCGCTCAAGTCGTCGGGAAGCGAACCCACGACTGCCATGGCTGGCCGGATCGCCGGCTCCTGAACCGCCCCGCATTCACCGCCGCCACGCCCACCGAGCCGCGTCCGCATGGCCTGTGTCTCCGCATCCAGAACACGTCAGAGACCGAAAAAACGTCCCCGGCATAGGAATGACAGCGGATCGGCGTTGTCTCAAGCCATGTTGCAGACCGGCCGATAAAGGGACCGAGATGCCACGCCGCGTCACCCGCCGGTTGCGGAGCCGGATCAGGGCCGGGCGTTTTCGAGGCCGCGTGCCGACAGTGGAGTTTCTCTGCCATGAAACGTACAGAGCAAGCGTTTTCCGTCCTGGCCATTGTCATGGCCCTCACCTTGACCCTGCTGGTTGGTTGCCCCGCGTCGCAAACGGAACCGATGAACGGTGATTCGACGACGACGGACGATACCACGATGACCGACGCCGAAAAGGCGGCCGTCGAGGATGCGCTCACAGCCGCGGAAGCCGTCTCCAACGCCGCGACGATCAGCCAGAGCAGCACCGACACCAGCGACTCGTCGCAGAGTGCCCAGATTCTGCCCGGCAATTCGGGCAGCATCGAGTTCGGTACCTGTCCCGTGGTCACCGCTTCCGCCAACAACGTCCTGACGGGGGAAGGTGAGTTCGACCTGACGCTGGACTTCGGCACCGGCTGCTCGCCGCTGGGCGATCCCGACTACACCGTCTCCGGCTCTTTCGGCGGTTCGCTCAGCAATGCGGACAATACGCTCAGCATGAACTTCAACGAACTGACGATCGCGGAAGATCAGTTCACGAACTCGCTGGATGGAATGCTGGAAGGCAGCTATCAGCGAGACCCCGACAGTGTCGAGCTGACCGGACGGTGGGACCTGACCTACAAGGACAACTTCAACATCGGTACGCTCATGGTCCAGGGCGACGGCACGGTCCTCTACGACCGCACGGACCTGTCGACGAACATCGTCACCTACGACGGGACGATCTCGGACGAAACCGTCAGCTACAGCCTCAAGATGACCGGCGTCAAGGTGTCCTACGCCCAGAACGGCAACTTCATTCCCATGGCTGGCACCATCGAGATCAGCGGTTCGAACATCCGCACGATCACGATCACCTTCACGGAAGACACGCCGCAGACGGGCGAGGTCATCGTCAGCATCGACGGCGGGCGCGAGTTCACCTTCAGCCTCGATCAGCTCGCCGAATACCTCGCCGACCTGCTCAACATCGACACGAGCGGCAGCGGCGGGAACACCTCCGGCAACGGTGGCTGATCCTCCGCGTCCCAACCATCAAAACGACAATCCGCATGGGGTGGCCGGCAACAGGCCGCCCCTTTTTCGTGCGCTTCGAAGAAAGACGCACTCCTTAATGGAGCCGCGACAACATAACCGACTCACAACGGCACAACAAAAATGCGAGTGCATAACAAGGGGGTGTTTCAAAACCTTGGTGGCAGATGTGAGCGGAGGACGCTTGACGGAACCGCGACCGTGAGGGAGCGGGATCCCAACAGAGCCGCGACCGTGAGGGAGCGGAAGTCGAATGTCGAATAGCGACCCGAACCGCGTTCCGCCAATCAAGCCCGGCTCGACGTTCCGTTCCTTCAGAATTCACTGTTCGAAATCCTGAATTCGGAAACCGAACCGCGACCGCCGGTTTGTGCTTCCCGGCAGGTAACGCACCCGCAGGCGCAGAAAGCAAAGCGGGATACGAACGGTTACGACCCGGAAGAGATCAGCGATGTCGCCTGCAATTCCCTGGCGACGGCGGGGTCGCTGGCGGGGAAACCCGGAACCAGTTGCACATCCTCTTCCGTCGTCGGCGCTTCCGTGCCCGTATAGGTGCGCAGCGCACCGAGCGTCCACAGGTTGTCCCGGTGGGCGCCGTAGACCGGTTGGGTCATCCACCGCACCTGACCGTCCAGCGTGAGGACCATCTGCCCCCGACCGCGGTGGGCGGGCGAGTTCGTCCGCTGCGGATCGATCCGCGCGTCGATGCGAACGCCGACGAAGAGAGGATTCGGATCGCTGAGATACGCAATGGCGTGGGTCGGACGGAGGGGAGGTCGGGAACCGGCGAGATTGAGCGAGGCGTAACTGAGGTTACAGCTTTTCGGAAAATCGTCCCGCCCCGTGCAATCGCACTTCCGACACGCCTTCGCACGCGAATCGGACGGGCAGATGAACGCTTCGGGACGCGAGACGAACGCCCCCTTCACCAGCCGGAACAGATGCCGGCTGTTGGACGCATAGGGTCTGTCTTTCAGCCGCCCCGGCAGCCACACCGCCCCGTCGGGATACCCGGCATAGGGAAGCGCCCCGGCAAAGGACGCCTGATAGGCCGTGATCCCCCGAAACACCGTCGCGAGGTTGTTCCGGCACAGCGCCCGTCGCGACCGCTCCTGCAACGCCGATACGCCCGGCACCGCCACCCCGATCAGCAACAGGATGCACGCCGCCGCCGCGATCAGATCGCGACCGCGGAACCGGCCCGATCCTCTCCGACCCGCCTCCCGCTCCGGGAAGGGAATCGTCGTCCGAGCGCCCGCAGAGTCGCGGGACGCTGCCGCGGCCCTGACCGACGCCAGCACCTTCTCCGGGTAGTTCGGCGGCGGCGGGGGAGCCGCCCAGGCGTCCAAAGGCTGAAGCAGCAGACCGAGCCGGTCGCTTCGTTCCCGAAGAGCGGGATCCTCCCGCATGGCTTGCTGAAGACGGGCCCGGTCCGATTCGGCCAACCGTTCCAGGTGAAGATCGAGCAGAAGATCGTCGAAGTCGCGCGGCGAGGATTCCATTCGTCGTTTCTCGCTCTCTTCCGCGCCCGGTGAAACGGACGCAACGGGCGTTACCTCGTTTACGACTCCCGCTCGGCGGC
>CAZNQN010000208.1:3481-4987 GCA_964574925.1 uncultured Phycisphaeraceae bacterium
CTTCGCGGTACTTCTGTCCGAAATAACTGACGGCGGCGTGAAGCCGACTCTTCACCGTTCCCAGCGGGATCCCCAGAATCTCGGCGATCTCCTTGTAGGGAAACCGGTGGTAATACGCGAGGATCAACACCTCGGCGAACCGCGCCGGCATCTCCTCCATGATGGTGCGGACCAGCGCACGCTTCTCCGCCAGCGCGAGTTCCTCGTCAGGTAGTACGCTCTCCCCGGCCAGAAGGTCGAGAAATCGTTGCTTGGATTCTTCCCCCTCCCGCACCGGCGCCTCGAACGGCACCTCCCGCCGCCGGTTCACACGCCGCAAATAATCTCTCGCTTTATTGGCCGCGATCGTGAAAAGCCACGGTTTGAATCTTCGTTTCGGATCGAAGGAATGCGCGGAATGGTAGACCTGGAGGAACGTCTCCTGGCAGATGTCCTCCGCGGCCATGGAGTCCCCCGTGAACCGGACGACGAACTGGAAAAGCTCCCGGCTGTGACGCCGCACCAGCAGTTCGAAACTGGCCGCGTCCCCCGCGCAGAACTGCCGCATCAATTGTTCGTCAGACGGCGCGTCCACGTCCGTATCATAGCCGGGATCCGCCCTCCGGACACGAACGATCTTGCCAGCCGTCCCCTGCCCGGCCATACTCTGCCCCGACCGGCACGGGGTCAGACACAGGTCCGAAAAACCACGGCCTAAGAGACAATGGACGCTTCACACCAAAGAACCCGCCGTCCGCAAGCTACCCCGCTTGGCGAACGAGCCCCGGGAACCGTTTTTACAGTCACGCTGGCTATTCTTCTTTTGCTCGCGGCCGCACTCAGCGTCACCACGGCCACCGGGGAGACCCCCGCACCCCGAAAGCCCATGGTTCTGGAGTCTCCCCGCGTGGTGGTGCTGAAATCGCAACGGAGGCTCCACCTGTTCGACGGCGATCGGTTGATCCGCAGCTATCCGATCGATCTGGGGTTCGCGCCGCGGGGACAGAAGATTCGCAGGGACGACGGCCGAACGCCGATCGGACGGTTCACGATCGTGAGCAAGAACGCCCAAAGCCCCTACCATCGCTTCCTCGGCCTGAGCTACCCCGACGAAACCGCAGTGGCGCGGGGCCTTGCCATGGGCTTGATCTCGAACGGGGAGGCGGTGTCCATTCGTCGTGCTCTCGCCGAAGGACGTCCGCCCGACTGGCACACCGCGTTGGGCGGGGGCATCGGCCTGCACGGACACCGACGGGGACGCGACTGGACGGGCGGGTGCGTCGCCCTCTCCGATGCCCACATCGAGGAACTGTTCAACGTCTTGCGGATCGGCGATCCGGTGGAGATCCTTCCCTGACGGGCGCGGCGGCATGACGCACGGAACGGACACCCCCGCCCCGACCGCCCGACGGCGAGACCGATGGACCTGACCTCCGGCAACTTCTCGGCGGAAACGCTCGGCGCGCTGGCGGAAGCCGCCGCCGCCATCAACTCCACGCTGGAACTGGACGCCGTGCTGGACCGGAT
>CAZNQN010000209.1:0-2901 GCA_964574925.1 uncultured Phycisphaeraceae bacterium
ATGTGCAGCGTCCACACGTTCGGCGTGTCGTCATAGACGGAGGTGAAACCCCCGACGTCCCCGCCGCCGACCGTCCATACGCGCACCGCGCCCGGGGGAACGATCACCGCCTCGCTGAAACCGATGCGCACTTCGTCCAGGCCGACGTTGTCGACGACCCATCTGCCCGGCGCGGGCGTGATCCGGTCGATCCGCGGCGGCGTCACGTCCAGTCCGCCCGGCGGAGCGGGCACGCTGCTTCGATGCATCTCCGGGCGAACCGATTTGCGTCGATTCCCCGAGGCCTCGACAGGTCCTTCCCTCGCAGCCTCCGCGGCGGGACGAACCGCCGACGCCGAACCCGCCGCGCTCGGGGCGGGTGGCCGCGGGCCTGCCTCGACCGCTTCCTTCGAACCGGTAACGATCACCAGCACGCACGCCGCCATCCAGACCGCCGTTTTGCCGCTGCGTCTCATCGGACCGCCTTCTGCATTACCGGTTCCCATGACCTGCCCCGCGGTGTCGCAAAAGTCCGAAACCCACCGCCGCCAGGCCCACGGCACCGGCGGCGACAGCCCACGGCGGCAGCGCCGGGACGGGGAGAAAACACTGGGCCTCGGCACATGTGACGCCCTGCCCCCGGTGCGTTCCACCCAGCACCGCGCACTCCGCCTCCGTGATCGCCTCCTCGCAGGTGCCGTCCGGCAGACAGCACGCCCCGGTGACGCCGAACGGGGGCGGACCGGGGGGCGGTGGGGGAGAGGCGTCGCTCAGCGCCAGATAGGTGCCCCCGCTCGCCTCCGCCAGGGCGGCGAAGAACACGCGATCGGGGACGCGGGCCGGCAGGGCCTGCCCCGTCTCCACGTCGATGGCCGCCCCCGCCACGCCGTCGCAGCGGATGAACGCCCCCCAGTGGCGAACCTGGGCGATGGCGTGGGCGACGATCCGCTCGCACACCTGCCGCTGCCATGAGCCCTCGTCGAACGTCCCGCACGAATCGCCTCCCACGCTGTCGGGACCGGCGCAGTTGGCGTCGCTGAAGTTCTCCTGCCCGTCGCTGCTGACGGCCAGGATGCGACTCTTGGGCGGTGCCGACGGAAACGTTGCCACCAGACTGTCGACCGCGTCGCACATCGCCTCCGCCAGCGGCGTCCATCCGTCGCACGGCACGCCCTCCAGCGGCGCCAGGGCGTCGCGGGCGACTTGCCGGTCGGTGACGAAACCGCCCGTCAGGTCGACCGGTCCGTCGTTCGCGAACGTCCAGACCGCCAGCGACGAGCCGGCCGAGTGCGTGTTGAAAAAGTGGTCCACGTCGCTCTGCGCCGCCATCAGGGCGTCCTCGCAGCGCGTGCTGCCCGTTTCGCAGCGGATGGCGTTCATCGACCCCGTCCGGTCCAGCAGCACGACCATGTGCGCCTCGCACCCCGGCACCTCCGGACACGTCGCCCCCTCCACCCACGTGCCCGTGCACGAAGCCTTAGGCACCGGATCCTGGCACGTCACCGCCACCGGATCGCAGCACGCGCCCAGCGGCGGCCCCCCGCCGCAGCTGCCCGGCTCGACTTCGTACGCCGTAATGACGTCGTTCGCCGGATCACACCCAGGATCCGATCCCGGAGCACAACCAAGGCTCGTCCGTACCCACACAACCTCAACCGGAGCAAACGTATTACCGTCACAGGCCATATCCTCCAGCCACCCGTTACCGGTCGCGAATATAATCCCCGGCGATAACTGCCCTGAGGAGGCATCAGGCCTTCTATTGGTACGAATTACATGACTTCCGCCATCGTCAGTCAGATACAGATCGGCACAACCAAGCTCCAAGCCTGTGCTCTTCGCAAGGTTTATGTCGTTCGGGAGGTTCGCACCCACCGCTTTCGCATCGAATCCATTAACTAATGTACCGTCGGGTTGGAATAAAACAATATTCTCATTAATAGTGTCACTGCACCATACTACGTCCGCAATGTGATCATACGCCAACCCGTCAAGGTAACAGAAACACAAGAACTTTTGGCCGGTAGCAGGATTGACTAGGTCGAAAGGGATGGTGAACATGAGCGTCACGGAATCGTCGTCAAAATCCCAGAAGTAGATCGGCATATCACCTCCACCACAGTCACCGAATCCCGGTCCGCTTTGACTCCTTTGGGTGCCGATCCACAGCCCATTCCGGTTGGCATCATACGACATGGCAGCCGGCCACTCGAGGATCCCTGAATCAAAGGTCCTGATGAGCGTTCCATCGACAGGAGAAATCGCGTAGATATTCGGATCGCTACACCGGTTAAAATACAATAGTGATCCGTCAAATGCAAGACCAACGCTGCAATACTGCTTTCCAATCGGAGGGCTGGGTGAAATAGTTGCAACAACATCACCCACAGCTGCTCGTGTTCGCGTAGAAGGCATACTGAACCCCCAGAGCATTGCAGTCAGCGCATATCCAATGCGCTTTGTACGATACCGTTCGAGCAGCGTAAAAATAGCGACAGCCTCAACGTGAATAAGAGCGCCTATTTTGCCTAGTTTTGCGAAGAACATAATCATTCTCCAGAATATATATTTCCATTAAGGGCACATAAATATTCCCGGTACTGTGAGAAGTTCCCCCGTCGATCCGGCAATGGCGTTGCTGATATTGATTGTGTAATTATCGCATTGATGAATGGAAGATGTAAATGTGTAAACTGCAGAAGTGCCGAAGGGAGGCGCGCCAACTGAAGCGGGGACCAGCACGGTCCCGCCTCTGTCGACCAAGAAGCAGGTACGTTTATTGAGCAAGGATAGGATTATCGGTTCACTGAAATCAATGACCACAGTATCGAACGCGCCTTGGTTGGTCGTGGGTTCGCGGATTCCGACGACGACCGGCGGCACGCCATCCGTGGCGGGCAATTGCCGGCCGAGGGCGGCGGT
>CAZNQN010000209.1:2911-3204 GCA_964574925.1 uncultured Phycisphaeraceae bacterium
GCCGAGCGAATTGGTGACCAGGGTTTCGTCCGCCGCGTCCACCACCCCGTCGCGGTTGGCGTCGCCCTCCAGGACGTGGATGCGGAAGACGCCCTGCCCGCCGGGCCAGCCGTCGCCGGAGGGCAGCGCCGCATGGAGCGGATCGTAGATCTCCCCGTCCAGCTCCGTGCCCGTCAGACCCGTGATCACGTAGTCCACCACAAGCGTGACGCGATCGTCGCGCAGCGGCGCGGCGAAACGGACGGTCAGGATATGGGTCCCGGCGTCGTAGGCGGTCGTGAAGTCGGAGACGG
>CAZNQN010000209.1:3214-4981 GCA_964574925.1 uncultured Phycisphaeraceae bacterium
CCACTCGCCCGGCGAGGGCACCAGTCGATCGATGCGCGGCGGCGGCCGGCGGGCGTTGCCCTGGCGGGCGGGCAGATCGGCAAAGTCGGCCAGACCGATCCTCCCGTCGGCGTCCGCGTCGAATCCGCAGACGCACGCATCCGAAAACGCCGACGAGCCCGCCTCCGCCCCCATGCATCGCTGGAAGGCGGCCACGTCCCTCAGGTCGATCCAGCGATCGCCGTTGAAATCGCCCACCACCTGCTGAATGGGCGATTCATACGCCCCCATGTCGGTCCGGCAACCCTGAAGCCGCGGGTTGCCGTCCAGGTCCGTCTCGCCGGTTTGCGGCACGAAGTTCGGGTCGCCGGCGTTGATGCCGGGCGAGCCGGGCAGCAGGTGGAAGTTGCTGCCGAAGGTCCAGAAGCGGGCGAAGGCGTCGAGGTTGCCCGCGCCCGGGAAGCCGCCGCGCACGCTGGAGTAGCGGATCGTCACCGTCGAGTCGTCGAGGCTAACGACGTGGGGAGTCTCCCTGCCGCCGTCGGCGAGAATGGCGTTCGTCACCGTCACCCGGCTGGGAGAGTCCGGAAAATGCGGATCGCCCACCGCCAGGCTCGCCCCCACGGGCGCGTCGTTGCCCGAAAACGTGCAGTGATCGATCGTGATATCGCTTTCCAATTGAATGTCGAGCGCGCCGCCCTGGACGGGATCGAGGCCGAACAGATGGTTGCCGACGAACAGGCTGTTGCGGATGACGCCGTCGCTGCCGAACGTGTAGACGCCGCCGCCGCTGTCGGCGCCCTCGTTGCCGTCGAAGACGGATCGCTCGATGGTAAGACGGCCCACCACGTCGAAGATCCCGCCGCCCTGGAGATGGGCGCGATTGCGCTCCAGGCGGCTGTTCTCGACGGTCAGGTCGCTGATTTCACTGGCGACGGCGCCGCCGCCCACCCAGGCCGAGTTTCGCTCGAACACGCAGCGGACGACGCGGACTCTGCTCTCGCGGTTGAAGATCGCGCCCCCATCCTGGGAACGGTTCCCCGTGAACCGGCAATCCGCCAGCGTCGGACGCCCGAACACGTTCAGCACCGCCCCCCCGGTGTCGAAGAGGAACGGCAACGTCGCCACCGTCTCGTTGTCCTCGAAGACGCAACCGCTGATCACCGCCGCCCCGCGAACGCTGGTCAGCCCGCCGCCGCCGTCGGCCACGTTGCCGACGAACGTGCAGTTCTCGATCCTCGCGCCGCTGTCGCTGACGTAGCAGCCGCCGCCGAACTCGGCCGAGTTGCCCCGGAACACGCAGTCCCGCACCGTCGGACTGCTCTGGTCGATGTACATCCCCCCGCCCCGCGGATCGCCCGATGCCGCATGGCCGACGCCGCCCGTGATCGTGAAGCCTTCCAGGATCGTATCCGGCCCTTCGCCGCGGAGGCATTTGACGACGCTGTCGGAAAAACCGGTGCCGTCGATCGTGGTCACCGCAGCCCCGTCGGAACTGCGCACGGTGATCGCCTTGCCGAGAAGATCGAGGATCTCGCGGTAGGTGCCCGGGGCGACGACGATCTCGTCGCCGCCGGCCGCCGCGTCGATGGCCGACTGGATCGTCGGATAGGCCGCCGACGGCACGTTCAAGGTGTCCGCATGAGCGGGCACCGCCATCCCCACGGCCGACAGCACCACCGCCAGCGCGGCGAATGCTTGTCGCGCTCCCGTGTCCCGAGCCGCGGGCCTTTGCCCGCGCGATGCAACGTTCCTTCGCGCCCCGTCGACGACGAAACGACCGAACCC
>CAZNQN010000210.1:0-4979 GCA_964574925.1 uncultured Phycisphaeraceae bacterium
GGTGATCCACATCTTTTCCCCGTTGAGGCGATACCCCCCCTCCACCTTGCGGGCGAGAAGCTGGACAGCGCCGGCGTCGCTGCCCGCCCCGGCTTCCGAAAGGGCGAATGCCGCGAAATGCTCCGCCTCGCCCCAGCGGGAAAGCCATTCGGTGCGATGCGGATCGCGGGCCGTGTCCTCCAATACGGCGCCGACCATGCTGTGAACGGCCACCGTCACGCACACAGAGGGCGAATACCTCGCCAGCTCGTGCAGGATGGCGGAATAGGTCGGGTACGGGCATCCCAGCCCGCCGAACCGCTCGGAAATCAACAGGTGCATCAGCCCCATCTCGCCGAGACGGGGCAGCACCTCGGCCACCGACGATCCCTCCTCATCCTCGTCCCAGCGGCGATCGAGCGGCAGCAGCTCCTCGCGGGCGAAATCGCGGACGGCCTCGATCAAGAGCCGGTCGTCTTCGCTCAGGCGGACGTGGTTGGGCGCGAGGGGCATCGTCGTTCGTCGGGATTCTTCCTCGGCTAAAGGTACGGTTTCCGGGAACGAGCCACCTTCTCCGTGGTCCGCCGAGCCCCGGGGATCAGAGGTACGCCCCTGATGGTGAGGGGCGTTTCCCGCGCTCCCGGACCGCCCGAATGAGCGCCGCCCCGTCCCGGCTCCCTCGGTTTCTCAACCGCCGGGAGTACGAAAGACTTCCCGCGTTTTCCGCAAGGATTCCGGTCGATCCCGCCGGTTCGGACTGAGTCTCCGCGGCGAGGGCATGGTAGGGGCTGAATCGGTCCACGGCAAATGAAGGCTCCAGCGGCGAAGGCCTGCAATGCGGGCAAGAAAAACGCGCATAAAAAACGGGCGAACGCTGAGGGTCGCCGATCTTCCGCGAGGCCGCGGGTCCGAAACGCGTCGTCGCAGGTTTTCGGTCACCGTCCGTGACCTCGACACTCACGCAGACACGTGATCGGGCGTTTTTGGAGGAGGGCCGGACCCACCTCCCCGCGAAATCCTCGACAGACCCCCAACGAACACCCCGGTCGCCAGAATCTCCTCTTCCCCGTTGGGACCGTCGCGACAGGCGACCGATGCCTTTCGACGGTCCGTTCCGACAAGACACATCGGCAGCCGCCCCACCCCAAGAGGACGGCTGCCCTTGTCCGTTGCCCCCAGAAGCGGTGCACCCCACACCGCGCAACGGCCTCTCGCGCCCGCAGCGCCCGACTCCTTTCTCGAACGACCGCATGATCGTTCGCAGCGCCTGCGGCGTATGGTCCCCCGACGCTTTCTTCCCTAAGGCCCGCCGATCCGATCCCCCGGATCAGCCAACGTGCGGCGACGCCGTGTCCCCGGTGTTCGGCGTCGCCCGCGTTTGCCGCCTCCTGCCGGAAGCGGCGAACACGAAAGAGGAATTGAGCAAGGGGTGTGCCAGCAGGGGCGATCTTCCGACGGTCCCGAAAAAAGGCGTTTTTCGGGCCGGCATCCGCGATTCGCGCTCGCCTGAGTCCCGTGCGAACGCGCGCGGGTGGGGAACAATCGGGGAACACGATGGGGAATGGGGAACGGATTCCCCACCCATCCCGCGGCGCGTTTCATCTTGTTTCCCGTGCGGGGCGGCGATACACTGACGGTCGTCTCGCGGCGTCGGAAACCGACGGGGGGTCCGATGGCCGCGGGAGCCGCGCGGGTGGGCGCGGAGCGTTTCCGTGAACCGAGGCCGGTTCCACGCTGTGGGGGTTCGCATGTCAGACGATCGTGTTCATTCCGTCCGGGCGCCTGTTCCCGGAAGGTGTTGTATCCTTCGAGGGGTCTTGCCGCCTCTGGTCGCAGGGCTGCTTCTGGCCGGGGCTTCCGGCTGCCGGCGGGATGAGCCCGCCATTCCGAAGGCCGAGGCGTCGGCCAGGGCTACGACCGCGTCGCCGTCATCTCCGCCTCCTGCGGTCGGACGAGACGACGCCGGGGCGGATTCCCGTCCGTTCGTGGACGTGACCGAACAGGCGGGCATCAAACACCGTCACCACAAGCCGCAACTGGACCACAAGCTCGACAACATCAACGCGTGGGTATCCAGCGTGGGCGCGGCGGCGGCGGCGGGCGATTTCGACCACGACGGATGGGTCGACCTGTACGTGACCGACTCCCGCAAGGGGTACCCCAACCACCTCTATCGCAACAACGGGGACGGGACGTTCCGGGACGTGGCCTGGGAGGCGGGCGTCGCCAAGCTCAACGGCGATCAGGGCACGAGCATGGATTGCGTCTGGGCGGACGTCGATAACGACGGGTGGATCGACCTCTACGTGGTCCGCTGGGGACGGGACGTGCTGTTCCGCAACCGGGGGGACGGCACGTTCGAGGACGTCACCGATCGGCTCTTCCGCCGCCGGGACGGCTCGCCGGGCATGCCCTGGGCCAACGGGAACGCGGTCGTCGTGTTCGACTACGACCTGGACGGACGACTGGACCTCTACGTCGGCAACTATTTCGACGAGGTGGATCTGTGGCACCTCCCGCACACACGGATCATGCACGACGACTTCGAGAAGGCGCGCAACGGCGGGCGGAACTACCTGTTCCACCAGGAACCCGACGGTCGGTTCGAGGAAGTGGCGGCGTCGCTGGGCGTGGACGATCCGGGATGGACGCTGGCCGTCGGGGCGGCGGACGTCAACAACGACGGGTACCCCGATTTGTACTGCGCGGACGATTTCGGTCCGGACCAGCTCTTCCTCAACAACCGCGACGGCACGTTCCGCAACGTGACGGAGGAGGCGATCGGGTTCGACACCAAGAAGGGGATGAACGTCGATTTCGGCGACTTCAACAACGACGGGTGGCTCGACATCTACGTGACCAACATCACCACGGCGGAATACCTCCAGGAGGGGAACATGCTGTGGCACAACAACGGCCCGGACGACGAAGGCGGCGTCTCGTTTACCGACATTTCGCTGGAGACGGGTACGTACGACGGCGGTTGGGGATGGGGAGCGAAGTTCTTCGACTATGACAACGACGGCGACCTGGACCTGATCGCCATGAACGGGTTCATCAGCGCCGGGGAGGGCAACTACTGGTACGACCTGGCGTCGTGGACGGTGACGGGATCGGACCCGGCGGACGCCGCCAACTGGCCCGCCATCGGCAACCGGTCCTTCTCCGGTTACGAACCGACCCGCGTGTGGCGCAACGAGGGGCTCAACACGTTCACCGAACAGGCGGAGGCGCTGGGTCTGGCCGTCAAGCGGGACGGGCGCGGCGTGGTGGTCTTCGACTACGACAACGACGGCGACCTGGACATCTTCATGGCCAACCAGGATCAGCCGCCCAACCTGTTCAACAACCGGATCGGCACGGAGAACCACTGGCTGATCGTCCGCTTGGAGACCGATCCGGCAACGGGCGTCAACCGGGACGGGATCGGCACACGGGTGACGGCGGTCACCGACGCGGGGGTGAAGATCCGCGAGCGGGACGGCGGCAACGGGTACTCCTCGCAGAGCGATCCGCGGTTGCACTTCGGGCTGGGGAAGGACACCGTCGTTCGCCTGCTGGAGGTGCGCTGGCCGGACGGCGGACTGCAATATCTCGAAAACGTACCGGCCGATCAAATCCTTACCATTCACCAGGACAAGACCCACTACGCGGAACGGCTGGCATTGAAGATCGGCCCGCCCAAGCCGTGGAAGCGACGCACCACGGAGGAGGAACGGAACCGTCCGCACATCGACCCGGCCAAGGTGGATGCCCTGCTGACGGAGATGGAGGCGAAGCTTCGCGGCGGTCTGAGTGGCTTTTCCCTGGCGAGCATGTACCGAAAGAAATGCGCCTATTACGGCAAGCACGATCGGGCGGTGGCGTTCTTTCAGCGGATGGTGGAGGCCGATCCGGCCGACTATCGCGCCCGCATCGAGCTGGCCTGTGCGCTGGTGGACAAGATTCCCACCTGCGGCGGGATCGCCGCCGTCGTCAGCAAGGGGAGGCTCGCGCGGAAATCGCTGGATCAGCTCGATGCGGTGATCGGGACACACCCCGACCTGTGGGTGGCGTACTACTGCCGGGCGATGAACCACCTGCACTGGCCGCGTGCCCTGCGGCATTCCGACGACGCCGTCCGCGACTTCACCCGCTGCATCGCGTTGCAGGAGCAACAGAGGCTGAATCCGCCGCCGGCGTATTTCGTGCGGGCGTATCTGGGACTGGGCGATGCCTATGCGAAGATGAAGGAATACGACAAGGCGCGGAAAAGCTGGCGGCGGGCGCTGGCGCTGTTCCCGAACCATCCGGAACTGGTCCGTCGGCTCGACATCGACGACGACGCCGAGCTGCTTGCGTTCGTCGAATCCCAGCGCAGCCTGGAACAGCCGATCGACACGAGCCTGTCCTTCCTCGATCGTCCGACGGGCGCGGCGGACGCGGGTCCCTCCTCCCGATAATCTTCGTCTCCGCCTTCCATCCGCCCGTCGCGGTTTCCTTTTGATGAATCCGTGCGGGTCGTGCTATACTGGTTTCCGTTACCCGGTTCGGGCGGGGCATCGGCCTGCCCACCCGGACGGTCACGTGCATGAACCTCCGATCCCGGACATGGCGGATATCGTCCCGGTTGCGCAGACCACGCCGACCGGACGGGGGCTCCCTATCACGATGGTCTCCTCGCTTCGGAAGGCTTTTCAATTTCAGTCTGCGAGCCGCGGGCTTCGACCCACGCGACGGGTCGTGCCGGCATCCGCGGCCGCCGACGGAAAGACCGGTCCGCCGCCTCGGGCGATGCGCCGTCGTCGCGGGGATCGCATGGGCGCTGGTCCTCCCTCCGTTCGGCTGTCGCCGCAATGATCCCCCGAATCCCACGGGGAATTCTCCCGCGGCGCCGGAACCGTCCGCGCGACCGTCCGGCTGGCTGACCGACATCACGGAGGCATCGGGCCTGGATTTCGTCCACGACGCGGGGGCGACGGGCGACCTGCACCTGGCGGAGATCATGGGGGGCGGGGTAG
>CAZNQN010000211.1:0-1503 GCA_964574925.1 uncultured Phycisphaeraceae bacterium
GCTTGCCGGCTGTGCGGATCGCCTTCGAGGGGATGACCATCGCCTGCGGATCGACCGTCAGATCCACGAGGGCGTCGGCGTACAGACCGGGAGCGAGCCGACCTTTCGCATTGTCCAGATCGGCTTCGGCACGCATGGTTCTCGTCCCGGGATCCATGGCCACGGCGGTGCGGGAGACCGATGTTTCGATCGCCAGATCGTCCAGGGCGGGGACCTTCGCGCTGACGCGGGTTCCGCGACGGACGAAGAAGGCGTCCCGCTCGGGAACGTCCATCACCAGGCGAAGCCGGTCCACGCGGGCGATCCGCAGCAGGCGGGTGGCGGCGCCTTCCGCAGCGGAGCGCACGAAGGCGCCGTGATCGACGACCCGCTCGGTGATCACGCCGTCGAAGGGGGCGAGGACGCGGGCGTACTTCATGAGCGTCTGCAACCGATCCACGTCGGCGCGTCGGACTTCCACCTCGGCGCGGGCGACGTCGATCTCCGCCTGGACGGCCTGGCGGTTGGCCTCCGCCCCCGCGACCTCCGCCTCGGCGATGTGCAGGCGGGCGTCGGCGATGGCGGCTGCGATGCGCGCCTCGTCCAACTCCTGCTGAGGAATGGCCTGTGCTTCCTGGAGTTCCTGCTTCCGGCGGAGGTTGATGGTGCTCAGTTCGCGTTCGGCGCGGAACCGCTCGACGGTGGCGCGGGCGGTGTCGAGTCGTCGCTCGGCCTGGAGGGCCTGCGCCTGCAACGCCTGCACGCGCGCCTGCTGTGCCCGAAGTCGGGCGCGGGCGCGGGCAAGTTCGTCGGCCATCTCCGGCACGTCCAGCTCCACCAGCACGTCGCCTTTGTGCACCGCGTCGCCGATGTCCACCGTGATCCGCGCCACGTAGCCGCTCACCTTGGCGTAGAGATCGACCTGCTCGTCGGGTTCGAGGGTGGCCGGCAGACGCAACGGTTGCCGCACCGTCTCCCGCCTGGGCCGAACGGTTTCCACACGGACGGGCGGCGCCTTCGCGGGTTCCGTCTCGTCCTGGGCATCGACGGGAAGCGGCGTCGCAAACCACACGCCGGAAAGGACGGCGGCACAGGCGATGCGAACCAGTCGGAACCCATTCGCGGGTCCTGACCGGCGGAAAGGATCGAGCAAAGAAGATGGTTGTGCGTCGGAGAAGAAATCCGCTCCCTCACGGTCGCGGCTCGGTTGTGGGCGGTCGCGGCCCGGTTGAAGCTCGCAGGTCCGTCGGTGTGCGCCGCACTGCGTGTGAATCAGGTTCCCCGCCCGCTGAAAGATCGAGTATCGTTGACGGTCGATGGTCATCATGCGGTCTCCGTTCGGGTCGTTGCCGGCGGGCGGCGCAGGATCACGTACAGACAGGGGACGACGATCAGCGACAGCACGGTGGCCGCCAGCACCCCGCCGATGATCGTCCGCGCCAGCGGCGCGTTGGCCTCGCCGCCCGCCGCCCCCCAGGCCATGGGAATCAGCGCCAGCCACGTCGTCATCGAGGTCATCAGGAT
>CAZNQN010000211.1:1513-4936 GCA_964574925.1 uncultured Phycisphaeraceae bacterium
ATGGGTCGCAGGCGGATCCAGGCGGCCTGGCGGACGGCTTCGCGCACCGGCATCCCACCGCGGACCCGTTGCTCCGCGAACTCCAGCAGGATGATGCTGTATTCCACCACGATGCCGGTCATCATGATGATCCCCATGAACACGGGGATGTTCAGGTTCGACCCGGTCAGCGTCAGCGCCGCCCACACGCCCACCAGACCCAGCGGAATGCTGAGCATGATGATCAGCGGAATGCGGAACGAGCGAAGCTGGGCCACCATCGCCAGGTAGACCAGCACCGCGGCGATGATCAACCCGCGGGAAAACTGGTCGAAAGCGTTGCGCATCGTCTCCGTCTCGCCCTTCAGCTTGATGCTGTAACCCTTGAAGTCCCCCGTCAGGTCGTAGAACGCGCCGCGTTCGTCGTGCTTGGCCACTGCATGCAGGAACGACGACGCCCGGATCCGCCGGTCGATCTCGTCGGCGATCGAGCCGGCATCGTACCCGCGGGCGACGTTGGCGAACACGTCCGTGACGCGGGTGATGTTGTGATGGTTGACCACCGCCGGTCCGGTGGTGCGGAAGAAGCGGGCCACGTTGCGCAGCGGCACAGGCACCTTGCTGCGGCTGCCGGTGATGGGAATGTCGCGCAGCGTCTCCAGCGAGTGGATCATCGCTTCGGCGTACTGCGCCCCGATGAAATAATGGTTGAAGTTGGGCGCGATCCAAAAGGCCGGATTGAACCCGATGCTCGAATTGAGCGCCGTGACCACGTTCTTGATGACGTCTTCCTGCACGAGTCCGAGCTGGGCGGCCTTGACCCGATCCACCTCCACCCCGATCTGCGGATAGTCGATCCGCTGGGCGATCCGCACGTCGGTGGTGCCGGGGATGGACGCCACCAGGTCCTTGAGGTGGGCGGCGATGCGCTGGCTGACCTCCAGGTTGCTGCCGCGGACCTGCACCTGGATGGGCGAGGGCAGCCCGAAGTTCAGCGCCGCCGTCATCATCCCCCCCGTGTCGAAGGCGAACTCGACGGTCGGGAATTCCTGCGTCAACTTCTCGCGCAGCGTCTCCACATAGGCGAAGGTGTTCGGCTTGCCCGGTTTGCCCTTCGTCTGCACGAGAACGAAGGCGTCCATCGGACCGGTGTTGGGCGTGTACGCCGCCGGCCAGTCCATCAACACCCCGATGTTGGAAATCAGGATCCGCAGGTCGGAATCGGGGTACTTTTCATCGGCCGGGTCCGGGTCCGGCTGCCCGATCTCATTCATGATGCGTTGCTCGATGGCGGCGACGGTCCGCTCGGTGTTCTCGATCCGCGTGCCGGAGGGCAGGCGGACGTAGATGGTGAACTGATGGGAATCGACGGGCGGGAACAGCTCCCGGCCCGTGTGCATCAACCGCCATCCCGCCAGTCCCCCGGCCGCCAGCGCCCCGACCACCACCAGATGCCGCAACGAAAGAACCCCCTCGAACCACGCCCGGAACCACAGGGGACCGTCGCCGCTGCTTTCCTCTCCCGCCGTCGCCGCGGAAGGCGCCCGGATGACGCGGGCGGTAAAGGAGGGGATCACCAGCATGGCGATCAGATAACTGGCGAGCACGGCGAACGTCACCGCCAGCGCCAGCGGCTCGAACAAAAACCGCGGAATCCCCGAAAGGAACACCACGGGGAAGAAGACGATCACGAAGGTGACGGTGGAGACGAGCACCGGCAGGGAGACCTCTTTGGCGCCGTCGAGGGCGGCCTGCATCCGCGACTTGCCCATCCGCACGTGGCGGACGATGTTGTCCAGCACGACGATGGACTGATCCACCAGGATCCCGATCGCCAGCGCCAAGCCGCCCAGCGTCATGCTGTTGATCGTATCGCCGGTGTAAAACAGCCCGATCATCGAGGCCAGGACGGAAAGCGGAATCGCCAGGAAGACCACGAACGTCAGCCGCAGGCTGCGCAGGAAGACGAGCACGACGATCCCCGCCAGCAGCGCCCCCAGGGCGGCGGAGACCTGCAACCAGCGAACCGAGGCCCGCACGGTGGCCGACTGGTCCATCACCACGCCCAGCACGAGGTCCTTGGCCTTGGGATCCATCTGTCGCAGGCGGATGTTGATCCGCTCCAGCTTGTTCTTGATCGAATCGACGATCCGGAGGGTGTTGGCGCCAGGCTGGCGATAGATGGGGATGTACGCCATCGCCCGCCCGTTGATGCGCACCTTGTTGGACTGGATCTGGTGGGAGTCCTCGATCCGCCCGATGTCGCGGAGAAAGATGACCTTCCCGTCGCGGGTCTTGATGGGAAGGTCGTTCATCTCCTCGACCGTCTTGGTCATGGCGTTGGAGACGATCTGGTAGTCGATGTCGCCGAACTTGGCGTTGCCGGTGGGGATGAAGACGCTCTGGTCCTGCAAGGCTTTGACCACGTCCATCGGCGACAGTCCGCGGGCCGCCAGCTTCATCGGATCGACGTACGCGAGGATCCGCCGCAGCACGCCGCCGTAGACGGCCGGGGCGATCACCCCCTGGATCGACTGGAGGCGGTTGCGCAGCTCGTAGTAGGCGACGTCGTACAGCTCCTTCTCCGTCATCGTCGGACTGGAGACGCTCACCAGGCAGAGGGGGACCGACGCCGTCGGGTCGAACGGCATCACCATCGGCGGGATCGTCCCCGGCGGGAGGTAGAACATGTCGGACATGGCGTAGGAGGTGACCTGGGACATGGCCGTGTCGAAGTCGATGTCCTCCCGGAAGAAGTCCTTGACGACGCAGACGCCGAGCATGGCCTTGGCTTCCTGGTGCTCGATGCCCACCGACTGCCCCGTCCAGCGTTCGAGGCGGCTCATGATGTCGCGTTCCATCACCTCCGGCGGCATGCCGGGGTAGAAGGTGACGATCTGGACGGCGGGGGTTTCGAACTGGGGGAGGAGATCGGCGGGGATTTTCAGCATCGTCTGGATGCCGACGACGAGGGTGGCCAGCACCAAAACGGCCACCAGGTACGGATTCCGCAGTGTCGCCTCGATCGCCTTCATGGAAGCTCCGAACCCCCATCGGCTGCAAAACGGGACGCCTTGGGGAAACGAAAGGTCGCCGGCCCGAACCCGCGCCGTCGCCAACCCGGCTACCCTATCCCTCCGTTTCCCGCCATGCAACGGACCCGTGTAACATGAAAGCAACAGCGAGGTGATGCCGGAATACGGATGCGTCCGATCGGCGTGCGACGAAAAGGGTACGCGCCGCGGGTGTAATCGGATTATCAGTGTTATGACGGCTCGTTCACTTGCGGGCGCTGAAGCCGATTGCGGGAGTTGAGGCGAGAGTGTGACCCGCCGCTCGGGCGAGAACCGGCCGGTCGGGAGGGCATCCGACCGAACGGTCGGACCGCCCCGAGCCCGCCGGATCGCCGCTCGCTTAGCATGCCCGACCTAAACCGGACAACCG
>CAZNQN010000212.1:0-694 GCA_964574925.1 uncultured Phycisphaeraceae bacterium
TCCTCGCTGACGTTCAACGTCATGCCCAGTTTGGCTTCCAAACTGCGCACCATGCCGACGTTGCGGGCGACGCCGCCGGTAAACGTGATCTCCGGCTCGATGCCCACCCGTCGGACGAGACCGACGGTGCGGGTGGCGATGGCCTCGTGCACCCCGGCCAGGATGTCCTCCACCTTCCGGTTCTGGGCCAGGTGACTGAGGATGTCCGACTCGACGAAGACCGTGCACACGCTGGTCAGACGGATGGGATCCTTGCCTCGCAGGGAGATGCCGCCGATCTCGTCGAGCGTCAGGCCCAGGACGTCGGCGGCGCCGGCGAGAAAGCGGCCCGTCCCCGCGGCGCACTTGTCGTTCATGCAGAAATCGAGCACGTCGCCTTCCGGACCGACCTTGATGGCCTTGGTGTCCTGCCCGCCCATGTCGATGACCGTGCGCGTGTTGGGGAAGAGCAGGTGGGCGCCGCGGGCGTGGCAGGAGATTTCCGTGACCTGTGTGTTGCCCGCCTCGATCTTGTACCGCCCGTATCCGGTGCCGACGACGAAGCGCACCTCGTCACGGGCGATGCCGGCGGTTTCCAGCAAGGCGTCCAGCGCCCGTTGCCCGGCCCGCTTGACGTTCGCACCCGTGTCGATCAGCGCGCGGGCGACGATGCGACCGCTGTCGTCGAGAGCGACGGATTTCGTCTGGGTACTGC
>CAZNQN010000212.1:704-4872 GCA_964574925.1 uncultured Phycisphaeraceae bacterium
GTGTTCTACCTCGATTCTTTCTTTTCCCGCCGCGTCCCCGCCCGAACCCCTCCGCGTTCCAGCGGGTCAAACGGCGGCGGCGCTCACGCGGGTTTCAAGCCTGCGGTGCGCACCTTTCCATCTCCCTCATGTCGTTCCCGCCTCGACGTGATCGCCGCGAAGGCGCTTGTACTTCAAGGCCTCGAAGAAGGCGTCGATGCGGTTTTTCATCTGGGCCTCGGCGTAATAGCGCGGATCCTCCAGGTCGGATTCGACCATCAGCGTCGGCACGCCCAGATCCTTCGTGAAGTGCTCGCGCATGTCGCCCTGTCCGGCGGAAAACAACCGGCAACTCTTGATGCTGTGGATGACGAGGGCGTCCGCCTGCCATTCCTCGACATAGGTGCGGATCTGCCGATAGCGCTCCAGCATCGAGCGGTTGCAGAGGTTGTGCACGATCATCTGCTCCGCGATGCTCTCCAGCGGACGATCGGGATCGTGCCGGAAGCCGAATTCCCACGTGCCGCCCACGGTGGAATAGGTGCTCTGGACGGCCACGGCGCCCCAGGCGGAAAACAGATTGCGGAAGTTGCGATAGTAGGGGTACGGCGGCGGTCCTTCGACGACGATCCGAAAGTTCTCCTCCGGCAGCGGTCCCTTGCCTTCGGCGACCATCCGTTCGTATTCCTCCACCGCCCGTTCGAAGAACTCGGCGGCTTCCGGCGTGCCGCGGAGGGCGTTGATCGGGCCCATCATGTTGATGCTGTCGAAGTAGGCGTCGAAGGGCGCCGGTCGGTGCTTGCACAGCGCCTTCGCCCGGCTCCACCCTTCCTCCGCCCGCGCCGAGAAGCGCAGGATCTCCCGCAAGCGGTCGATGTCGAAGCGCCGGCCGGTCAACTTCTCGCACGTGGCGATCAGTTCCTTGAGCTGACAGGTCACGTACTCGACGTCCTCCTTGGTCGGTCTCTCCTCGCGCACGAAGGGGATGTCCAGCATGATCAGCGGCACGTCGAGCAGCTCGGCACAGTGCTCGAACCACTTGATGTAGACGTTGCAGCCGACGAAGTTGCAGACGATCAGCGAAGGTTTGGGAATGTTGCCCGAGGCGCCCACGCCGCCGCAGAGGGTGAACCCGATGTCGGCCTTCACATAGGCGCAGTTGTCGGAGGCGTAGCCCACCTCCTCGCTCTTGATGATAAAGGGCAGCGAGTTCTTGCGGATCGCCAGTTGCAGCGCGTTGATCTCCGGAAAGACGGGGAGGATGTCGAAGCTGCGCAGGATCTCCACGCAGTTGCCGCTGATCATCATATACGCTGAGGGAACGCCGTCCGCGGCGGCCGCCTTGAGCGACTGCATCCACTCGGTCATGATCTTTTTCGACAGCTCGTGGACCAGCCCGCGATGCTCCCGGATTTCCGTCGTCGTGGTCGTCACGTCATCGCTCCTTCTCGTTGGATTCCCTGCGCTCCGGAGGTGCGGACCCGGAAAGTCGTCCCGACTGCGGTTACATATCCTTTCTTTGTTCCTGCCGCTTCCTCGCGCTTACAGATCCGTTCATTCGTCATTCGCCATTTATCATGTCATTTCCGATTCCGCTCCCTCACGGTCGCGGCTCTGTTGATCCGCCGCTCCCTCGCCCGTCTGCGTGCGGCCATGTCTGGCTGTGCGTTGCACGCAGACAGGCACAGACGTGCGGTCGGCGGCTCAGCGATTCGGTCGCGGTTCTTTTCAGTGTTCATTGCTCCATTCATTCCCCATTCGCGATTCATCATTCAATCGAACAGCATGGACTCGGCGAAGGTTTCCACCTCCGTCCGCGTCGCCTCGAAGGACCACATCTTCTCCTCGAACTCGACCTTCAGGTGCGGCACGTCGGCCTGGTCCAGCGTGCGGCGGAAGAGGACGTAATCCAGAAGCGCCGGCTCGCAGAACTTGGCGGGCGTAAACAGCACGGCCTCCGCCCCCGCCTCCTTCATGCGGTCCAAAAGCCCCTGCGTCCGCGGACGGTTGCGATCATGCCGCACCGAGGTGTAGACGCTTCGGGACAGGTATGCGTCCGCCAGGGCGGCGACGGGATTGCCGTTGCTCGGCACGTCGTCGGCGAACTGTCGCCACCCCACGAGCAGGTCGTCGTCCTGCACGAGGCATCCCCCGGCCTCGATCACCTCCAGCAGACCCAGCGGCGGCTGCTCGCAGAACGCCCCTTCGATCACCACCTTCACCCCGTCGCGTTCGCGGACCTCGCGCGTTTCCACCTCCTTGCAGAGTCGCTCCAGCAGCGGCAGCGATTCCTCCGGTCGCAGGCGCGTCGTGCCGCGGACGACGGCGTAGAGTTCCGCCGCCGAGATCGCACAGGGATGTTCCTTCCGAAAGCGGTACAGACGGTGCAACTGCCGGCGGAGGGCGTTGTAGAGTTGCAGGCTTTCCATCACGGCCGCATCGGGGATCGACCGCCCCAGATGCTGCGACAGATTGCGGCGGAAGCGCTCGAACTCCGAGCGGGTGTACGCCGCGGACCGTTTGCTGTACATGTTCTGCGGCAGGTGAAGGTATTCCACGTACAGCTCGGGGGCGTTGCGTTTCACCAAACTGGCCAGGTTGCGGGCGACGTCACAGATGGAACTGAACACCACGCCCGTAAACCCCTGAAGCTTGTTTCGAAGGAACAGTTCCAGCGTGCTCTTGGCGATCGAACAGATGAACGACTGGAAGCGGGATTCGGCGTAGGACAGCTCCACCCGGCCGCCGGCGCCGAACAACCCCACCGGCAGCAGCCCGGCCGCATGGACGATCTCCACCGGCGCGTAAACGGGGAAGATCGCAAACCCCTGCATGTCGGGAACGGACTTGCGCGCTTCGGCCACCGCTTCCTCCGGCAGCCATTGCGCCGCCTCGCGGAAGCGTTCGATGATCTCCTCGCCGGCTTTCCCGGGCGTGCTGACGTTCTTTGCGTCCGTCTCTGCGGTCATGCCGTCGATTCTCCGTTTCCGTGGAATCCGCGCTCGATCGGACCGGAGGCGGCCAGGCCGTTGTCCTGCGGATAGGTCCATCCCGGCAGCTCCACGCTTGTGCAGGTGTAATCCATGCGGGGGGGACGTCCGCCGCGATCGAGCAGGGCCAGAAGGCCGGTTCGGATGAAGGGGTTCTTCGCGGGGTTGAAGGTCTCGCCCGTCTCCCGTGCCAGCAGTTCGTCATCCTGTCCGCGGGCCAGCTCTTTCTTGAACAGCGCCCGCGAGTAGGGGGCGTCTTTGGCCATCAGGCGTGCCCGCTCGTACCCGCGTCGCAACGCCTCCAGCTCGTCGTCGAAGACACCGTTGGAGAGTCCCACCTGCCAGGCGCGATCAGCGGTCATGCCCTGATCGAAGATTTCGAAGATGCTGGAGTCGCCCAGCCCCAGCCGCTTCAGCTCGCCCGGCGCGCCGAACCCGGCCAGGATGGCGTAGTCGAGTTCCGGCTGGTTGTAGTTGGTCTTCTGCGTCCAGACGCTTTCGCGGGTCAGCGTGTCGAAGACGTAACCGTGCGTGCGCACGTCGTAGCGGAGGTCGAGGAAGTAGGTGAACTCCGCGCCGCCGCCCCACTTTTCGCCGAAGACGCCGATGCTGGCGACGGGGCTTTTCTGGATCGTGCGGAAGACGTCGAGGGCATTGCGCGTAAACGCCGCCGCCTCCGCCTCGGAAAGCGGGACGTATCCCCGCTGTCGCTCGAACCATCCGCGGTTGAACTCCCGCGCGTCGGCACCGAGCATCCGCATCCCCTCTCCCGAGGCGGTGAACAGCACCGCCCCGCACCGACCCCGACGATGCAGATCGAGCACCTGCTGATACGCGTGGGCGAGCTGGTCCAGCAACGCCCGGTTGAACACGTTGCCGCGCAGCGGGTTGTGGAACACGATGCTCGCCACGCGGTCCTTGCGGGAAGGCGGATAAAACTTCAACTCCGGGTAGCACGCCCGGTAGCCGCCGGATGTCGGATCCAGTTCCGCCACCGGGGTGCGATGGTATTTGCCGTACCCCAGCAACCGTTCGATCCCCCGCCGCTTCATCTCGAACAGCCAGCAGGGTTTGCCCTTCCGCGGGCCGCACGTCCCGTCCACGTCGAGGATGTCGCGCATCCAGGGATCGTCGCCGTTTTCGTCGGCCGCCCGCCGCATCAGTTCGATGAGTCCGTCGATGGTCAGATGCGCGATCAA
>CAZNQN010000213.1:0-3636 GCA_964574925.1 uncultured Phycisphaeraceae bacterium
GTTGGCGATATAGACGTTGCCGCCGAAATCGATGGCGACGTCGGCGGGCAGCCGCAACGCTCCGGGTCCGGCGCCGAATCCCACCAGGGGCAGATGCAGGCTGTCCAGTTCGGTCCCGGTCGAATCGAACGCCCGCAGCGTCCCCATCAGGGCGTCGGTCAGGTAGACGTGTCCGCACGCATCCACGGCGATTCCCTCGCCTCGTGCGAACCACGCTTCTTCCTTGTCCGGGGTGAACAGGATCCGGTAGCCGAAGCTGAACTGGAACACGCCGTTGGTGTCGAACGCCTGCACGCGGAAGTTGTCGGTGTCCGCGACGTAGACCCGTCCGAGCAACGGATCGAGGGCGATCGCCTGAGGCATGGCGAGCTGCCCCATGCCGGTGCCCTCCATGCCCCACGAGCGAACCAGCGTCCAGGCCCCCGGGGCGGTTTCCGAGAACACCAGAATCTGGTGTGCCTCGCTGTTGACCACGTACAGCTCGCCGGTGCCCGGATCGAATGCCAGGTCGTTCGGACCCTCGAACGCCAGCGGCGTCGGATCGACGGTGGCCAGCAGGGTGAACGTCGCATCGTAGACACCGACCTGGTTATCCTGTCGCGACACGAAGACCCGTCCGTCGTCGTGTACGGCGATGCCGACCGGTCCTTCCGGAATCACGTACGTTCCCACGACCGCCCCCGTGGCGTCGTATTCCACGACCGCTTCGTTGGGTGGATCGGTGACGTACAAGACGCCACCGCCGCCCCCTCCCCCGCCGCTGGGGATCGGTGCGACGCGGGCGGGATACGCCGCTCCCGCCGTCCACGTATCGACATAGGTCAGGTTCGCCGTCTGCGCGGGAATCAGAACCGCAATGGCCGCTGCTGTCAGACCGGTGGAGATCATGGCCGTTCCTCCTTCGCCCCTGATGGGCACCCCCTCGTTGACGCGATTCCTCGGACTCGACACAAGCGCATCGTGCGAGCCGGTTGTTGTCCGAAGGGAGGAAAGGCAAACCGTATTCCAAGCGGTTATGGGCGGATATCGAGGTCCGGGAGAAGACAAAGACGCGGGGCAGGACGATTGTCCGAGACCGGTTACGCAAGAGCGTGAAATATCATCATCGGAAAATATGAAAACGATCCGTCACCCGGTCCGGAGAAACGTTGTTTGGAAACCTTGATTTTGAAAAGATGCCGTCTCCAAGTCGGGAAAATCACCGCGCGAAAAAAAACGAGAGACGACTCTCTTTTCAGTCCCGTCCACCCTTCGTCGGTGCGTTACATCCCCCCACGGCATGGGGGAGTCGCCGCACCCGGAGGGGAAATACGCGGATTGAGTTTCCGCTGGGTGAATCCGCGATTGGAAAACGGGCGCCGTGTTTTCCCGGTGCGGGGAAACGTTTTTGCGGCGGAGGATTCTGACCGAAAACAGGACGTCGGCCCATCCGAGACGGAGGATCCTTCCCGGAATCAGTCGATTCGGATCGTTACGCCACTTCTTCCCGCCACCAGCGAGCGTAATCGAGAGCGGCGTAGGTGAAGATGATGTCCGCCCCGGCGCGGGCGATGGCCAGCAGCGATTCCGTCATGCACGCCCGTTCGTCGAGCCAGCCCTGGCGGGCGGCAGCCTTGACCATCGCGTATTCTCCGCTGACGTGATATGCCGCCAGCGGCAGCGTCGTCCGTTCCCGCAACCGCGCCAGAATGTCCAGATAGGGCAGGGCGGGCTTGACCATCAAAATGTCGGCGCCCTCGGCCTCGTCGAGCATCGCCTCGACGATCGCCTCCCGCGCGTTGGCGGGATCCATTTGATAGGTCTTTTTGTCCTTGAGCACGTCGCCGCGCTCGACCGGCGCCGAGTCCAGCGCCTCGCGGAAGGGACCGTAGAAGGACGAGGCGTACTTGGCCGTGTAACTGAGAACGGCCGTCTCCGCAAACCCCGACTCGTCGAGTGCCTTGCGGATGGCACCGACCCGCCCGTCCATCATGTCCGACGGCGCCACCATGTCCGCGCCCGCGCGGGCGTGGACGACGGCCATCTTCGCCAGCACCTCCACCGTCTCGTCGTTGACGATCACGCCGTTGCGCACGATGCCGTCGTGTCCCATGTCCGAATACGGATCGAGCGCGATGTCGGTGATGATGCAGGCGCCCGGACAGCTCTCCTTCAGCATCCGCACCGCCCGGCACAACAGGTTGTCCTCGTTGAGCGCCTCCCGGCCGTCGTTGGTCTTCTTCGCCGCGTCGATCTTCGGGAACAGGGCGAACGCGCCCACGCCGAGCGTCATCGCCTCCCGGCAGAGCGCAACCGCGCGGTCGATCGTCAGCCGATCGCAACCGGGCATGGCGTCGATCGGCTCCGCCCGGTCCTCGCCTTCGATGAGAAACAGCGGATATACCAGCCGATCCGGCGTCAGGCGCGTCTCCCGCACGAGATGGCGGATCACCTCCGTACGGCGAAGCCGACGCGGACGACGAAGGCGAAACGAATCGAACGATGTGCTGCTCATGGTCCTACCCTTTCCTGTCCCGAGCCGCCGGCTTTAGCCCGCGCGAACGTTCCTGTCCCGATCGAACGAACATGCTGGGCAGAGCCGCGACCGCCTCCCTGTGCGTTGCACGCAGACAGGTGAGGGAGCGGTCCTTGCATTCCCGTCGGAAACATTGGTCGAAAACGCGCAACGCTTCTTCTGCAAAAGTCTATCCTCGCCTGATTACACGGCAACGTTGCCGGCCGGCATATGCGCCCGGCCGGACGGTTCTTCTTGCGCCTCCTCACCGCCGATCTCGTCCAGGATCTCCGCCGCGCACCGCCGTGCGACCCGCACGCAATCGTTGAGCGACACCCCGTCGAGATAGTTGCCGACCAGATGCAATCCCGGGACCGTACCGACGGCCTTGCGAATCCGCGCCACCCGATGCCGGTACCCGATGCCGTATTGCGGAATGGCTTCGACGTGTCGGCGGATGTCGATCAGCACCGGCTCGCCCCGCACGCCCAGCGTCTCGCGTAGCGGCTCGCGGACCGTCTCCAGCAACCGCGCGTCGGAACGATGCACCGCTTCCGGATCGCGGGCGCCTCCGACGAAGACCCGCAACAGTCGATACCCTGGCGGGGCATGATGGGGAAAGATGCTGTCCGCCCACAGCACGCCCATCAGCGGACAGTTCCGTTCCGTTCGCGGCACCAGGAACCCGAACCCGTCCAGCGGATGGGCGATCGATTCCCGCCGGTATCCCAGGTTCATCACCACCAGCGACGCACTGAGGACGGATTCGAGTTCGCCGGCCGCTTCCGGTACAAGCTCCGCCAGCAAGCGACCGGCCGGAGTGGCCGACACCGCGAGTACCAATCGACGACAACGCAGCGAAGACCCTTCGCCCGATTCGTCATCCCGCCGGATGCGGACGAGGAATCCATCGCCCTCCCGTTCGACGGCCATGACGTTCGTCCGCGTCCATACGTCCGTCCCCAGTCGCCGGGCGAGCGTCTCCGTGATCGCGCCGAGTCCGCCGTCCAGACTCACCAGTCCCCGCCACTTGCGTTTCCTTGCGGACGTCTCCCGTCCGTTGGCACGACCGATCTTGCTCCTTCGCTTTCGTTCCTCCGGATCTTCTTTCGTCTGCGCATCCCGAGCCGCGGGCTTCAGCC
>CAZNQN010000213.1:3646-4859 GCA_964574925.1 uncultured Phycisphaeraceae bacterium
GCGAAACGCCGCGAGAGCAATGTCCGCAGCGCGTACCCGATGGGGCTTGTCGCGCGGGCGTCGTGTTCGGCGATCTTCGGGAAGCAGGCGTTCCAGCCGAGCACGTCGATATCGCCGGCATAGATCCCGGAGACGGCGGCGCTGACGATGGTCTCGGCCGTCTCCCGCCCCAACCGCCGCCTGATCGCCTGCGCGATGGTTTCCTCGTGGTTCCCGAGCGGCTTCGAGTAGACCAGCCCGCGCAGCAGACGCACGCGTCCGCCCATGCTCAGCAGACCGGTCGTCAGCAGGGCGAGCGGATTCGTGGGGACGGCATGCAACCGCCCCCGGTGCAGGATGTAGCGTTTCTTCGCAACCGGCGACGCCTGGATGACGCGCGCCTCCTCGCCGAGATCCTCCAGCAGGGCGGCAAAGGCCGGATCGCGCACGATGACGTTGAACGGTCCCTTCTCCAGCAGGAACCCGTCCCGGCGCTGCGTCTGCGTGCATCCGCCCACCGAGGCGGCCGATTCCAGCAGCACCACGTCCATACCCGCCCGCTTGAGATGCCACGCGACCGTCAGTCCGCTGATCCCCCCCCCGACGACCACCACATCCCGATATAGCGGCTCGTTCATGGTCGCGTCATCCGCCCACGGGTTGTCGATCCGCGACTGAAACCCGACGGGCCGCCTCGATGAACCGGCTCACATGTTCCGGCGGCGTCTCCGGAAGCAGGCCGTGGTTGAGGTTCAGGATGTGCCCGTATCCCCCCGTCGCTTCGATGCACGCTCGGACGGCCTCTTCGATCCGCTCTCCCGGCCCGTCGAGAAGCAGGCGGTTGTTCACGTTGCCTTGCAGGGCGACGCGGTTGCCGAACCGGTCCCGGGCCTCGCGGAGGTCCACGCATGTACCGACGCTCAGGCAATCCGCGCCGGAGGCGACCATCGCCTCCAGGTCGGCAAACTCCCGCGCGAACAGGATCCTCGGCACGCGATCGCCGATCCGTTCGAAGACCTCGCGCTGATAGGGCAGGGCGAACGTGCGGTACGCTTCCGGCGAAAGCAAATCCGCCGCCGATTCGAACAACTGCACCGCCTCGACGCCGCAATCGATCTGATACGACAGGTACGCCGCCGTCGATTCGGCAAGCTTGGCGAGCAAACGATGCAGCACGTCGGGTCGATCGCGCATCATCCGGCGCGTCGTGTCCGGATCGCGCCCCGGACTTTTC
>CAZNQN010000214.1:0-2682 GCA_964574925.1 uncultured Phycisphaeraceae bacterium
CCTTCGGCGGCGTGGGGAGCGAACCGGGACGGTTCTACTTTCCGACCGGGGTGGCTCTTTTCCCCGACGGGCGGATCGCGGTGGCGGACATGCTCAACGCCCGCGTGCAGTTGTTCGACGGGGATTTCCGCCTGCTGCGAGCGATGGGCCGACCGGGCAACCACCTCGGCGACCTGGGCAAGCCGAGACACCTGGCCGTCGGACCGGACGGCACGATCTTCGTCGCCGATGCGGAACTGGCGTGCGTGCATCTGTTCGACGATCGCGGCCGGTTGCTGATGGTGCTGGGCGGTTCGAACGATGAACCCGGCGGCACGCCGATGCCGGTGGGCCTGGCTGTCGCCTCGCGGGTTCCCGAACCCGTCCGTTCCCTGGTGCCGGCGGATTTCTCCCCCGCCTATTTCCTGTTCGTGTCCAACAGCACCGGCTCGAAGCGGCTGAGCGTCTACGCCGTGGGACGAAGGCGTTCCCCCTGACCCGACCGTTTCGAACCGTTCGATGTGTTTCATCGCCTTCACGCGCCGGCTTGCCGGTGGGGTTGAAGGCGTACGCCCCGACTGTTCGAACGATTCTCGATTTCGTGTTCCGAGCCGCAGGCTTAAAGCCTGTGCGATGCGGCGGAACACCCTCCGCATCCCGCATCCGAGCGGGAAGGGACCGGACCGCAGTTTCGAGAAATGCTTTCGACAAGGGGGGCATCCGAACAGATGACAAGGAAGGTTGGAGTGAAACCCCCTGTCTTCGCACGCGGTCGCGGTGTTCGTCTACACCGTCGCGGATCGATGCATACGGCTGCCGTCGTATTGCGTCCGTCCCGGCGCGATGGGCATCGTACCTGTCGATCGTGACGTTTCTCGAAAAAGAAGTCGGCGACGGGGCGTTCAAGATGACCCCGTCGCCGGATCGTACCGATGGTTCCGTTGCGTGGACCCGACCGCCGTGGCGTTTTCCCCGCGGTTGTTTCCTCGGTCCGGACGTCGAGCGGGGAGGGATCGTTTTCGCGTTGTTCGACGCCCGTCCGATCGGTCCGCAGGAAACGTGGACGGTTTGCGGACCGCTAGACCATTTCCTTCAAGCCCTTCAGCGGCTGGACCTTCACCACGTTGCGGGCGGGCTTGGCCTTGAAGATCATCTCCTCACCCGTGAACGGGTTGATGCCCTTGCGCGCCTTGGTCGCGGGTTTGCGGACGACCTTGATCTTCATCAGTCCGGGCACGGTGAAGACGCCCGGCCCGCGCCGGCCGAGATCCTTTTTGATCATCGCAGCCAGGGAGTCGAACACGGCCGCCACTTCCCGCTTCGTCAGCTCCGTCGCTTCGGCGATGCCGCCGTAGACCTCCGACTTCGTGCGTGCCTTGCCTGTTTTGTTCGTTTTCTTCGTGGTCCTTTTCGCCATCTCTTGCTTCCTTTCAAAAAAGGTCCGGAATCCCATTCCTCCCCGAATCGGGCGAGAATCTACGCGCGTTCGCCCGGTAAATCAAGGGGTTTTTCGACCGGATCGTCATTTTTTCCCTTTATTTATGCTGGATTCTGAACCCCCTCCGACCGAGGGGCCCGACCCTCCGGGTCGTGAGGCGGAAAGGTGAAAACCGGTGTTTCCGGGAGAGGCCCGGATATCTTGAAGCGTTCGGGGGATGAGAACATCTCCCCACATGGTGCCCCGGTTCTTCCGCGGTCGGACGTGAACGACGGGCGCGAACATCGCGCGGGCGTTAAGTCCGCAGCCCAGGGCACAAAAACGAAACATGCCCGGGTTGCGCTGTGAAATGTCGGCATGGGCGTCGGCGGCGGGGAAAACGACGGTCTACCGCTTCTCCGTACGGCGGCTTCGCAGTCGGAGGGTCGTGAACCCGAATGCCGCCCCCGCCGCCAGCAGGATGGTCAGCAGCCGGACGGGGAGATTGCGGGGCAGACGATCGACCTCCACGGCGAGCAGCTCGATCCGACCCTCGGCGGTGCGGAGCCGCTCGGCTTCCAGTCGCTTCAGCACATCGCGGGTGTCGGCGAGGCTGGATTCCGTGATCGTCAGGCGCGCGGCGGCCACCTCCTCCTGCATTCGGCGGCGGAGCCGCGCTTCCTGGAGATCGGCACTCTGGTTGAGTTCCCGCTGGAGCGCGAGAAGGTCGTTGAGAGCTTCGTCGGCGGCGAGACGCGCCTGATGCAGCGCCTCCTCGGTTTGCCGCAGATCCTCCCGATAGCGGGCGCGGGCCTGCTCGGCGGCCTGCCTTTGAAGCCGGTTCTCGATCTCCTGTATCCGGGCCTGGGAACGCTGGAACAGACCGCGGGCGCTTTGCAGGGCGGCGTCGAGGCGGAAGTTGTCGGGGGTTTCGAGCTCCCCCGCTGCGAACTCGAACCGGTGGTGGGCCTGTTGCAGCGACTGGAACCGCCGGACCAGACCGGACAGGAAGACGTACCAGCGGGCGTCGTTGCGCGGGTCGGAGCGGAGCCGGTCCACCTCGGTCCGGATCGCCCGCATCCGCCTGGACGCCTGGAACAGGAAATCGTGGAGGAGGATGCGCACACGCTGGTACTGCTCCAGAAGGGCGTCGCTGCGCGGATCGATCTCGGTTTGCTCGAGGCCGGTGAACATCCGTTCCCACTCCGCCGCGAAAGCGGTCAGCTCTTCATCGTACGCCGCGGCACCGGCTGAAAGGGCCTCAGGGGTGGAGGGAGGTTCGGGTT
>CAZNQN010000214.1:2692-4830 GCA_964574925.1 uncultured Phycisphaeraceae bacterium
CGGAGGGATTCCAGCCGGGCGGAGGCGCGCTGGCGGACGTGGAGCATCTGAAGCTTGACCTGCGTGAGCCGGACGGTGAGTTCCTTGAGATCCTGCTGGAGCGCATCGTCGGCCAGAAGCGCCTGTTCCCGATCGTCGTGAGAGACGACGCCGAAAGCGGGAACGCCGTCGCGAACCAGTTCGTCGCGGTGGGTTTGAAGTCGGACGAGGTCGGCCCGTTTTCGGTCGAAAACGTCGCGGGCCTTTCGCCACCGCTCCATCAACGTTTCCCGTTGCGGGAGGCGTTCGGTGTCATCCGTGCCGGCGGCGGCGTCCAGTTCGCGCCGCGCGCGGTCAAGCCGCTCTTCCAGACGGCTGACGGTTTCCTGCAACATCGCCTCCGGTTCGCTGGGGGTGGAAAGCGTCCTTTCGGTCTGTTGTCGCAGGTGTCGGAGGAAGGCCTCCGCCAGGGATCGGATGCGTTCGAAGGCGGTTCGGCGAGAGTCGGTCACCAGCGACAGTCGCCAGTGGGAGGGATCGATGCTCTCGACCGTCCACTGTAGCACCCCGTCGCGCGACGGAGCGGAACCGTCCAGCCGGGACCACACGAAATCAAGCAACTCCTCCCGAACGTGCCGGGCACGATCGGGCGAGGCCTCTTCCGTGAGGCGGAAAACGGCCGAACCGCGATACTCGGAACGCCCGGCAAGCCAGACGGCCAGTCCCGCCGCCAGGGCTGCGATCCAGGGGAGCAGCGTCGGTGTTCCCCGCGACGTTTTTCGATTCTTGTCCTTCGATCCCCATCCGTTGCGTCTCGATAAAGCGGTGGGAGCGGTGGCGGGAGCGGGCGGCGCGTGCGGGCGTGCGGCGGACGGGGCCGCGGGGGAAGGGGGCGGAGTCGTCGGTCCGGAGGCGTCGGTCACGATTCGACCTGTCTCAAAAGGGCGTCGATCCGGTCGCGGTCTTCGTCGCTGAGCGACCATCCCACGCCGCCGGCGTTTTCGAGCACCTGCGAGGCGCGTTTCGCCCCGACGATGGGCGTGGTCACGCCGGGATGAGAGGCCACCCAGTTGATCGAGAGCTGCGCGAGCGTTTTGCCGTATCGCTTAGCCAGCGGGCGCAAAGCCTCCACCAGTCGAAGGTTGCGGCGGAACCGCTCTCCGAGGAAATCGGGGTCGCTCGCCCGCAGGTCGGCGAAGGCGGACTCCGGAGAGAACTTGCCGGTGAGCAACCCCTTGCCCAGCGTCCCGTAGGGTAGGACGGCGATGCCGTATTCCTGGCAGTAGGGGATCAGGTCCTCCGATGCACGACGGTTCAGCAGGGAGAACGGGGTCTGGACGGCGTGGACCGGTCCGACGCGGCGGGCGCGGGATATCTGGTCGCAACTGAAGTTGCACAACCCGATCGCCCGGATCTTTCCCCGCTCGCGCAGGTGGAGCAGCGCTTCCATCGTTTCTTCGATGGGGGTGTCCGGGTCGGGCCAGTGGCACTGGTAGAGGTCGATGGTGTCGATCCGCATCCGTCGCAGGCTGGCGTCGCATTCCTGGAGGATGCTGTCGCGCTTCAGGCACCGCGGCGGCAGGGCATCGCCATCGTGCGGGAACAGCAGGCCGCACTTGGTGGCGATGAGGACTTCGTCCCGCCGTCCGCGGATCGCCTGCCCGACGATCTCCTCGCTGTGCCCCCGCCCGTAGATGGGAGCAGTGTCCAGGAGCGTCATGCCGCAGTCGATGGCCTGCTCGACGGCGGCGATCGACTCCCGATCATCCACCACGCCCCAGACGCGGGGCTCGCCCCCCATCGCCCACGTTCCCAGGGCGAGGGGGGGCAAGGCCAGACCGGCGTCCGTCGTGATGTTCAGTTCCATCATGGCGTGCTCCCATGCATAAGCCGCGAACCGCTGATTCTAGCACATCCGCGCGGGAAAGGGGCGGGCGAATGTCCGTTCGGCGAGGCGGCGGGGCATCGGATCGCGAGGGACCTGGGCGGATCTGCATGCGCCACGGAGTACGGGAAGCCGGGGCACGACGAAACGGGGCGTTCCGCAGGGGGGCCGTCCACGGTCGTGTCGAAACGGGAGGCGCTGATCGGCTTGGGAAATACCAGGACGGCGGAGGCGGCGATGCAGGCGACCGTGTCCCTGCGGGCGGCGATGTCCC
>CAZNQN010000215.1:0-4824 GCA_964574925.1 uncultured Phycisphaeraceae bacterium
CCGCTGGGGTCGATCGAGGAGATGCCGCCGTCACGGTTTGATGAGCTGCACGCCGTCAACGTGCGCGGGGTGTACCTGTGCTGCCGGGCGGTCTGGCCGGTGATGAAACGGCAGGGCGGCGGGACGATCCTGAACATCTCGTCGGTGGCGTCTGCGGATCCGTTTCCGGGGTTTACGGCCTACGGGGCGACGAAGGCGTGGATCAACGGGTGGACCCGTGGGCTGGCCGACGAGGGCAAAGCGCACGGCATCCGGGTGTTCGCGGTGGCGCCGGGGGCGGTGGAGACGCGGATGCTGCGGGACGCCCTGCCGGATTTTCCACCGGAACACGCCCTCGATCCGCGGGAGGTGGCGGCGTTCCTTCATGCCCTGACCCAACCCGCGTGCCGGTATGCCTCCGGACAGACGATCTTCTTCCGGAAATAACCGGAACGATCCGCGATCTGCCGTTTGCGATTCGCCATTCGATTTCCGTTCCCTTACGGTTTCCACCGGATGCGAATGGAGTTTCGCTGCATCGCGCAGGCTAAAGCCGCGGCTCGGAAACGAACGGTGCATCGCGCGGCTGAAGCCCGCGGCGCGGAACACAACAACGAGAAGTGCTCAATTCGCCACTTAGCGTTCCACTTCGCCGGTTACATCTGCTCGACGGTTTCGATGCCGAGCAGTCCCAGGCCGAGCTTGAGCGCGCGAGCGGTCAGGTCGCAGAGACGCAGGCGGGACGTGCGGACCTCCTCCGACGGCGCGTCCAGCACGCGGACGCCCTGCTTTTTGTCGTAAAAGCGGCTGAAGGCCTTGGCCAGCTCGGAAAGGTATTCGGTGAGCAGGTTCGGCTTCAGGTCGCGGGCGACGGCCTGGACCGTCTCCGCGAAGCGCGCGAGCACGCGGGCGAGGGCGAGCTCGGCGGGATGCTCCAGTTGCAGCGGCGCGTCGGCGGGAAGGGATTCGAACGTCACGCCCCCCTTGCGACCGATCGAGCGGATGCGGGCATAGGCGTAGAGCATGTACGGGGCCGTATTGCCCTCCAGCGACAACATCGTGTCCCAGTCGAAGCGGTAGTCGGTGTTGAGGGCGTGCGAGAGGTCGAAATACTTGACGGCGGCGATGCCGACGCGCTCGGCCACGCGGTCCGCTTCCTCGGCGGAGAAGGAGCGGTTGATCCGCCCCTCCTTTGAGCCCTGTTCGATCACGCGGCGGGCGCGCTGGACGGCCTCGTCCAATACGTCCTTGAGCTTGACCGCGCCGCCCTCGCGGGTCTTGAACGGGCGGCCGTTCCTGTCCAGGACGCTGCCGAAGGCCAGATGGTGCAATTGCACGTCGTCGCCGACCCAGCCCGCCCGGCGCGCGGCGGCGAAGAGCATCTCGAAATGCTGCTTCTGCGGGGCGCCCACGACGTAGATGATCCGCCTGGCGCCGAGGTGTTCGACGCGGTGGACCAGCGTGGCGAGATCCGAGGTGGCGTAGTTGTAGCCGCCGTCGGCCTTGCGGACGATCATCGGAAGCGGATCGCCCTCGCGCGTTTTGAACCCCTCCATGAACAGGCACAAGGCCCCGTCGCTGATGCGGACGAATCCGTCGTCCTGCTTTTCGCGCATCTTCTCCAACCGGGCGACGACCTCGTCCATCAACTCGGTGTAGTAGCTTTCTCCCCGGTCGATGAGCGTCACGCCCAGCCGATCATAGATGCGGTGACAGTGGCGAAGCGATTCCTCGCAGAACGCCTTCCAGATCCGCCGCGTGGCCGGGTCGCCCCGCTGAAGGCGGACGACCGTCTCCCGTGCTTCCTTCTTGAACGCCTCGTCGCGGTCGAAGAGGGATTTGGCCTCGACGTAAAAGGATTCGAGATCCTTGATGACCAGACCGTCGGGGTTGTCGGCCGTTTCGGGACGGACGCGGAGCAGATACGCCACCAGCATCCCGAACTGCGTCCCCCAGTCGCCGACGTGGTTCTCACGGTAGACGCGGTGCCCCATGAACTCCAGCACGCGGGCGACGCAATCGCCGATGACGGTGCTGCGCAGGTGGCCGATGTGCATCTCCTTGGCAAGGTTCGGGCTGGACAGGTCGACGACGACGGTTTCCGGATCGTCCGATTCGGACAGTCCCAGGCGGCGTCCGGCCGGCTCGGAGACGGGCGGGATGCCGCCTAACAGCGAGGCGAGGAAATCGGGACGGAGGCGGAAGTTGATGAAACCGGGCCCGGCGATCTCCGGCGGCTCGCAGAGGTCGCTTACGCGCAGGTGTTCGACGAGACGGGCGGCCAGCTCGCGCGGCTTTCGACCCGCCTGCTTGGCGAGCCCCATCGCGCAATTCGACTGGTAGTCCCCGAAACGCGGGTCCTGGGAAACGCGCACCAGGGGATCGCCTTCCAGGCCGATCGCCCGGATGGCCTCCTGCATACGGACCGTCAACTCATCCAGCACCGATCGCACGAAACGTCGTCCTCCTTCTCCTCGCAGCCGGAACACGCCCGACATGCGAAGAGGGGGATTATAGCGCATTTTTCCGGTTCGCGTTACCGGCTCTGCTTACTCGCGATTCGCCATTCAGCGTTCGATTTCCGCTCCCTCACGGTCGCGGCTCAGTTCCGGCGGTCGCCGCTCTGTTTTTCGCTCCTTACGGTCGCGGCTCCGATGTGCAGCGCGGTGCTGTCATCCTCAGCCGTCGGGCACGTTTCGAAGGTTCCGCCTGAAGCGATGCGCGGAACGTTTTCCGTTCATGAAGGCAAAGCGAGGCAAGAGAACGAGGAACCAGGCCGATCCGCGAGAACGATCAGGCGGATTCGGAACGCGCCCAGTTGATGCGCGGGGCGTCGCCCCACAGCAACTCCAGGTCGTAATACTCGCGGGCCGAGCGGGTGAAGATGTGGAAGACCACGTCCACGAAATCCAGCAGAATCCAGACGCACGCCTCGTATCCCGACACGCCGAGCGGGCGCTCGCCCACCTTGCGGGCATAATCGAGCACCTGGTCGGCCACCGCCCGCATCTGCCGATCGGACGTGCCGGTGGCGATGACGACGAAATCGGTGACGCTGCTGATCCCGCGCAGGTCCAGCGCGACCACGTCTTCCGACTTGTGGTCGTGGGCGATTCTCGCCAACTCGGTCGCGAACTGAAGCGCGCTGCGGTGACTCACACCATGCATTCTACGGATTCTTCCGCCGCGACACCAGGCCGATCCCCGACGAGGATTGGCCCGCTGGGATACGTCGGCCGTCCCCCCTACCAGTCGAACGATTCGAGGAACTCGCGCAGATGGGTGACGGTGGGGAATCGCTCGGCCATCCGCGAGCGGCGCAGACCGCAGCAGATGGTCTTGACCACCGGCGGCTGACGGGCGTACCAGCGTTTCCCGCCGACGGCGTCGTAGAAGAGTCGGATGGCGTCCTGCACATCCTGCCGCCGCTTTTCCCGCGTCGCGGCTCCCCACTGGAAGAAATCCACCAGCTTCAGTTCGAACCCGATCCCGCGGCGGCGGACGAGGACGTTGTCGTCGTGCAGGTCGCCGTGGTACTCGTTGGCGCGGTGGATCTGCTCCAGCCCGCAGACCAGCGCATACAACAGGTGCAGCGCCTCATAGAGCGGCAAGCGCTTGCCGGGGGCGTCGGCCACGTGACGCGACCAGAGTTTCCCCTCCACCAGCTCGCTGATGAGGCATGTGATCTCGTGCCCCTTGAAGCGAATGGGCACCGAGTGGTGATACTGGATGACGATGTCGCAACGGCGGAGGCGGTGAAGCTTGTTGGCGTAGAACTTGACCGCCCGGTCGTTTCTGTTGCGCATGGGATAGAACAGCTTGGCCGCCCGCTTGATTCCCGTGCTCCGCTCGACGACGCGGTAGACCTCGCCCTCCCAACCCCAGCCGAGCAGATCCTCGACGACGTATCGCCCGGCCAGCACCCGCCCGGGCTTGAGATCGAACTCGTAGATCCATCCCTCGTTTCGGCTCATCGTGCGTTGCGTCAAGCCCCGGTCGGGGCGAAGCAAACGGCGGACCGCGCCGGAAAAAGAAAGGCAAGTTTCAGGCATAAACGGGCCGTGTCAACGGTTGCAAAGGAGGAAGGTCGCCGCCGGTCCGGGCGCCTTGGAATCCTAGAGGAAACCGGATCGCATCCGCTATGAACGACGCCCCGCCGAACCCGGAACCCGCGACCCTGATGCCCGATTCGCCCTGCAAGCAAGGCGGCGGTCGGCGTCGCCGGCCGCCCACCCCCTGGCTCCGCCCCATCCCTTTCACGCTTGCCGTTTCGATCGGGGTGGCGGGCGTGTGGGGCGCCTACCAGCGGATCGGAACCACGACCGACGTGGAGACGGTGGAGATCGTACCGAACCTCTCGGGCGGCTTTCTGGCCGTAGGGCTGTCGGAAGACCGCCCCGGATTCGTGCTGTTTTCCTCGCTCGACCCGAAGGAGGTGGACGTCGAGGTGCAGCGGGCCGACAGCCCCCTCGGCGGGCGGTACGCGACGTTGTTCGTGCACCTTGGGGAACGGACCTGGCGGCACCGGTTGCGAGGTCCGATCGCCGTGATCGTTGGCCCGGACGAAACCGTCCGCGCCTATCCCGTTTCCTGGAGCCTGGACGACCTGCGGGCGATGCAGGAAGCGGCGGACTGTGCCCACGTGGCGGCGGGCAAACGGGTGCACCGTTGCGGAATGCCCTTCGACGACGTGCGCGACGTTGTCTCCGCCTGGCCGCGCGACCGGGTGCCCGATCCGATCCGCACGTTCCTCCGCAAACGCGGACACCTCGACGAGTAACACGCCGGTCCCCTTCTGTCTCCCTCCTCTCTGTGCCTGCCTCTGCTTGACCCTTCCCCCGCGGT